>NZ_MVON01000008.1:0-128771 GCF_002018925.1 Acinetobacter sp. MF4642 | reverse complement strand
CCTGCCGCCAGCGTTCAATCTGAGCCATGATCAAACTCTTCAGTTAAAAATCATTAGTAGCTTATGGCTACAAATCTTGGCTCATCAATTTTCTGACAAATATTTCTCAAATAAACTTCGAGTAATTTTTACCTTCAATCAATGAAAATAATTTCGATCGATCAATCAGTAAAAATCCACACAAGTTGTTCTTCATAATCTCTTAATGATCTTCTTGCTGATTCGTCACCAGCAAGCTAGGTCGGCTATACTACTCTCTTTCCAGAGAAAGTCAACTGGTTTTGTTAATTATTTTTAAACTTATTCAAGACTTTCAGATTCTACCGCTTAGGCTAAATCCTTGTTTCTCAACAAGTTTTAATCAACATCACCGCCGATGGATGTGCATTCTACAGCATTTCACATCCCTTGCAACACCTTTTTCTATTATTTTATCTCAAGCGCATATTTTTTGGTCAAAAATGTGATTTTTGTCGATTATTAAAGCAATTTTAACCATCACTGTTTATTTTTCGTTAAAATAAGCTCACTTTCGCTGCCAAGCAAAATGAATAATGACAGCTTTTAAATACAAAATTTATTTAACCCTCTTGTACTGTTTAATGATTTCTCAGGTACAGGCACAACCACAACTAAATCTCCCCGCAACCACATTGACGATTTTGAGCTATGTGCGCTGGAATACTCCCAATCCTATTTCTTTATGTATTTTAAATAACAGCCAATTATCCAATCAGTTCATTCAAGTGAATCAGCAACTCAAGAGTGCGTATCAAATTCAAGCGGTCAGTTTGTCTGAATTAAATAAGGTCATGTGTAATGCTGTTTTTTTCTCAACCTACACACCACGTGAAGAGCAAAATATTATAAATAACCTAAAAGATGCTCCACTGACTTTTAGCTCTAACAATACTGAATGCGAATTAGGTAGCGCATTTTGCTTATATCAAAATAAAACGCGAACTTCCTTTAAGGTAAACTTGGCCAGCCTGTCCCAGTCCCAAGTGCGTGTAGATCCACGTGTTTTATTATTAGCAAAATCTACGGAGCCTTAAGTCAATGTTTCGTAAAAGCTCTAATACTTCCCTACAAAAAATTTTTAGTCAGTCTCAATTACTGATTTTTGCTCTTACTCTTGGAATTTGTAGTTTAATTTTCGTGGTGATTTCCATCTACACTATGAATACTTATGCCAAACAAAGCCTTAATATTTTTAGCGCAACCTTAAGTGAGCAAATTCAACCTGCTGTCATTTTCAATGATCGTATTACGCTACAGCAAACACTGAACAATCATATTCAGCAATATCCAATTCGCGCTATTCAAGTCATTAACCTACAAGGAAAACCACTGGCCGAAGCATACAAACCTACACCTGAGTTTGCATGGATGGAAAATCTGTTTGATAAGGTCTTCTTTAAACACCCTGTGACACGCACCATCAAACATCAAAATAACCAGTACGGAACGTTGATCATTTACGGTAGTGCCACTCAACTCATGAGCTTTTTCTTTCAGCTCTTGATTTGTCTCTCCGCTGGGATTTTTATCATCCTGTTAATTATGTTGTGGTTGGTACATTCAACCTATCAAAAACTGATGCACTCGATTCAACCCATGGTCAATACTGTTGAAAGCCTTAATCTTGATACTCAATATCAAGCACGTCTTCCATCATCCCCTATTTATGAATTTCGCGTCATCAGTGGTGCATTTAATAATTTATTAGATAAGGTGCAACGTACCAATGAAAAGCTACAAAGTGAAAACTCTCAATTATCACATCAAGCGTTGCATGATCAATTAACTGAACTCCCGAATCGTCATTATTTTTACAATATTTTGTTCAATCAATTTGAGCACCCTGAGAAAAACCAGACCGCTCTCTTTTTTATCGACAACAATAACTTTAAAAACATTAATGATGTTTATGGGCACTTAGCAGGTGATGCCGTGCTCAAAGAAATGGCCCAACGTTTGAAAAAGAATGTCAGAAGCCACGATGTGGTTGCTCGCTTAGGTGGTGATGAATTTTCAATTCTACTCCGCAATATCAAACACTATGATCATTTAGAACTAATTTGCGAGCATTTAATCGAATGCAGTAAAGCACCATTATCTTTTGATCAACAACAGATTCATTTTAGTTTCAGTATTGGCGTTGCTTTCTCAAAATGTGCAACAACGCCTGAAGATTTGATTGCTGAAGCAGACAATGCGATGTATAAAGCCAAAAACTTAGCTCAAGGGTGGTACATAACACCTTGCCTAAATCCTGATCAGGAATCCTCATGTTAAAACATCTTTGTAAATTTATGCTTATCGCAGGTCTTATTACTGCTTTATCTGGCTGCCTTAGTTTAGGGCACCTCAACTATAAACAAGCGCGCATGCTGAAGAAACAAGGCTTTACCCTGACCGAAGAAGGCTGGACGCTGAGACTGCCTGAAAAATTATTGTTTGGTTTTGACCAATCTGATATTCAAGCCGCTCAAAAACCTGCACTCGAAGCACTTTCTAAACAGTTGCAGCAGTATAATTTGAATAAAATTAAAGTGGTTGGACATACAGACAATATTGGTGACCCAAGCTACAATCAAACACTCTCGGAGAAACGCGCATCAACGGTTAGCCAGATTTTTATCGAAACAGGGTTTAAAACTCAAAATATTCAGAGCATGGGTCTCGGTGCATCACAACCTCTGGTAGAAAATAGCAGCGAGGAAAATCGAGCGCTGAATCGTCGTGTAAATATTATTATTATTCCTTAAGCATTTATGTTTTATCTTTAGCCTTCGTCACGAAGGCTTTTTTATGTACTTTACTAAATTTTAGGCATAAAAAAACCGCTTAACGCGGTATCTTTATCTCGACCATTTCAATAAATGGTCGGAGCAGTAGGATTCGAACCTACGACCCCCTGGTCCCAAACCAGGTGCACTACCAGGCTGTGCTATGCTCCGATTTCAACTTTTTAAAGTTGGGGTGAATGACGGGATTCGAACCCGCGACAACTGGAATCACAATCCAGGGCTCTACCAACTGAGCTACATCCACCATAACGTGTCGGTTCTTAATACCAAGCTACCTAATGGCGCGCCTGACAGGATTCGAACCTGTGACCATCCGCTTAGAAGGCGGATGCTCTATCCAACTGAGCTACAGGCGCATGACCAATAATACGAGGTATTATGGATAACCTTGCCTTGAAGAATTGGTCGGAGCAGTAGGATTCGAACCTACGACCCCCTGGTCCCAAACCAGGTGCACTACCAGGCTGTGCTATGCTCCGATTCATCTCAGCTTTTGTATCGAACATCTCGTTCGGTACGGTGTGCATTCTAGGCGTGACGCTTGATAACGTCAACACCTATATTTAAAAAAAATAAAAAAATCACGTCAAATGTATATTAATCAAGCGTTTCAGGCATTTTTTATACAAATTTTAACGTTTTAATGAGGCACTGAAATCCAACATGCGATCTAAAGGTAATTTCGCACGTTCAGCAAGTGCTGAGTCTACAAATATTTCCTGATCGCCACGCTGTAATACCTCTAAAATCCCATCCAGCTCATTCATTGCCATCCATGGACAGTGTGCACAAGAACGACAGGTTGCACCCTCTCCGGCTGTTGGTGCTTCAACCAAAATTTTGTTGGGCACCGCTTGTTGCATTTTGTAGAAAATACCCCGATCAGTTGCCACAATCAGTCGCTCATTGGGTAAAGTTTGCGCAGCTTTGATTAGTTGTGACGTACTTCCAACAGCATCAGCAACATCCACCACCGACTCAGGTGACTCAGGATGTACCAGCACCGCAGCATCAGGATAAAGCGCCTTCATTTGCGCAATGCCACGTGCACGGAATTCTTCATGCACAATACAAGCACCATCCCAAAGCAACATGTCTGCGCCTGTTTTCTTTTGGATATAACGGCCTAAATGCTGATCAGGCGCCCAAATAATCTTTTCACCTAAACTGTCTAGATGCTCAATAATTTCGACCGCACAACTTGAGGTCACCACCCAATCAGCACGGGCTTTAACGGCTGCTGAAGTGTTGGCATAGACCACTACTGTATGGTCTGGATGGGCATCACAAAACTGACTAAATTCTTCAACAGGACAACCCAAATCTAAAGAACATGTAGCCTCTAAAGTGGGCATCAGAATGGTTTTATTCGGTGATAAAATTTTTGAGGTTTCCCCCATAAATTTAACGCCCGCCACCACCAAGGTCGATGCTGGATGATCACGACCAAAACGGGCCATTTCCAATGAATCGGATACACAGCCACCACTTAACTCTGCCAATTCCTGCACTTCAGGATCGCAATAGTAGTGCGCTACCAATACCGCATCGCGCTTTTTCAACTCTTCCAAGATTAAAGCAAATTTTTCTTGCTTCACTTCTTCACTGAGCTTGGAGTCTTTGGTTTCACCCAAACGGTCCAAATGCGCCTGCACAATTGATTTTGCGTCATTGGCAATTAAATTGGTCGCATTGTTCATCATTCATTCATCCCTTCATGCTTGTCGGCAAGCAAGTCCCGCACTTAATTTATTGGCCAAATGGCTTCTCGGCTTTTGACCAATCATTCAAAAGTTCTTATGGTAAAAAAGCCTCCAAAGGAGGCTTTTTTACACTTGTGAAGATTAAGAGCGATAATCCGCATTAATCTTCACATAGTCATAAGATAAGTCACAGGTATACACTGTGTCTTTCGCTGCCCCGCGTCCTAGATCTACACGAATGGTCATTTCAGCTTGTGACATTACACGAGCACCTTCCGCTTCAGTGTAATCGGCAGCCGCGCCACCATCCTTACAGATTTGCACATCATCTAACCAAACTTGGATTTTTTCAACATCTAAATTTTTAATCCCAGCATAACCAATCGCAGCCAAGATACGTCCCCAGTTCGGATCTGACGCAAAAATCGCAGTTTTAACCAAAGGTGAATGCGCAATACTATAAGCAATATCGCAGCATTCTTGCGTGTCATGACCACCTTCAACAGCAACCGTAATAAACTTAGTTGCACCTTCACCATCACGCACAATTAGTTGTGCAAGACGCTTCATCATGCGCGTCAGTACATCTAGCACTACGGTATAGCGTGCATCTTGGGTTGAGCTAATTTCAACACCACCCGCTTGACCCGTAGCCGCAAAGATACAGGAGTCATTGGTTGAAGTATCACCGTCAATGGTAATTCGGTTGAACGAAACATTAACCGTTTCGCTCAACAGTTGCTGAACCAACTCGCGGCTGATAGGTGCATCGGTTGCAATATAGCCCAACATCGTTGCCATGTTGGGACGAATCATGCCTGCACCCTTAGAAATACCCGTCATGGTATACGTGATGCCATCCAATTCGAATTGCTCAGATGCGCCTTTCGGTGTGGTGTCTGTGGTCATAATCCCAGTAGCAGCGTCACCCCAAGCATCAGCGCTCAAACTATTTAATGCAGGCTGTAAACCATTTAACAAACGCTCCAACGGCAATTGTTCACCAATCACCCCTGTTGAAAACGGTAAGACTTCCGTTGCTTGCACACCGGCAAGCTCAGCCAATTTTGCACAAGTACGCTCAGCATTCAGCATGCCCGTTTTGCCTGTACCTGCATTGGCATTGCCAGTGTTAATAATGAGGTAGCGCGGATTCGCCACTTGTAAGTGCGCTTTTGACACATGCACAGGTGCTGCACAGAACGCATTTTGAGTGAAAACACCCGCAACATTCGTTCCTTCAGCAAATTCGAAAATGACAAGATCACGTCGGTTCTGATAGCGCACATAAGCTTCAGCCGTTCCGATTCTCACCCCTTTCACCACGTGCATTTGTGGCATTGATACGTCACCTACTGGCATTTTAAACGTCCAATTCATTTGTTAGAAAAAACAAAGCTTATTAGAATTTTCAGAAAAAATCGAGCAGAAGACTTTGTTTGCTTTAACTTTTCAATGCACACTCATTTTTGACATAAAAAAACCAATCCGAAGATTGGTTTTATGCAACAGCATTTGATTAATTTGAAGCAAGCTGTGCTGAGCTAGACAAAAGCGCTTGTTTAGCATTTTCTTGACTTACAGGAGAAAGCGCTGGGTTTGAAGCCACAATACGGTTCACCGTTGCTGCATTTACAGGAGCAATAGCAGCCGTTTGCAGAACCACTGGGCGTTGATTTGGATTGGCAAAGGTATAACGAATCCCTGTACGCGGACTTTGTACCGTAATATTGCCATTGGCTTGTGCCGCAGGTGCTGTGGTTGCACCGCGTGCTTGTTGAACTTTAGCTGCGGTAGTGGTATCTGCAAATGCAAAAGTTGGAAGCGCTAAAGCTACAATCATGATTGGTTTTAATACTTTTTTCATTGTCTTTCCACTTTAGAGGTTTAGATGATGAGCAACTAAATAGCATTTAATGCCTAACACTGCAAATGCTATTCACATTATGCAACGCTTTAGCTGTAATCAGAATCGTATTTGGATTGATCTTAACGTCAATTTTTCAGTCATACCAATAAAAAGCAGAACCGAAGTTCTGCTTTTTCACTCGTTCACAGTTTAGATTTTACCGTGACACTGTTTGTATTTTAAGCCTGAACCACATGGGCAAGGCGCGTTACGACTCGCAGGTGCCGCAAACTCTTCTACAGACTCGTACTGTGCATCTACTTCTGCGAATTTGCTTTGATCATCGGCCAACAAACCATCAAAGTCTGCATGCGACAAGTTCAATTGCATCGCTTCAGCTTGAGCTTGCTTTTGAGCTTCCATTTCAGCCAGCTCTTCAGCCGTTGGTACATGTACGCGAGATAAGTCAGTCACAACATCCGATTTGATAATCGCCAACATATTTACAAATAAGTTATACGCTTCTTTTTTGTATTCTTGCTCAGGATTTTTCTGTGCATAACCACGTAAGTGAATGCCTTGGCGTAAATAATCCATCGCCGCCAAGTGATCTTTCCAGTGACGATCCAGCGAGTTCAGCATGAAGTGACGCTCCAGCATAACTGCTGTTTCATCACCCATTTGCTCACGGCGACTACGGTAACGCTGTACCACTTCATCGGTAATACGCTCAACCAAAGATTCTTCATCTAAACGGCGGTCATCTTCCAACCATTGGTTGATTGGCAAATCAATCGCAAGATCTTCACGCAACGCTTTTTCAAGCCCATCAATATCCCATTGATCATGAATTGACTCAGGTGGAATATAGTTAGAAATCACGCCTTTCATCACATCACGTTGCATCTCTTCGATGTAATCTTGTAATGTACTTTCAGCCAAAACTTCATCACGTTGCGAGTAAATAATTTTACGCTGCTCGTTGTTGACGTCATCGTATTTCAATAAGTTCTTACGAATATCGAAGTTACGTGCTTCAACTTTACGCTGCGCATTTTCAATCGAACGTGACACCATTTTATGCTCAATGGCTTCATCTTCTTGTAAGCCCATCGCACGCATCATGCCCACAACACGATCACCTGCAAAGATACGCATTAAGTCATCTTCAAGTGACAAGTAGAAACGTGACACACCAGGGTCACCCTGACGACCTGCACGACCACGAAGCTGGTTATCAATACGACGTGATTCGTGACGCTCAGAACCAATGATGTGTAAGCCACCAGAACTTAATACCATTTCATGGTTTTGTTCCCATTCGGCTTTTAAGCGCGCTTCATCTTCAGGGGTTGGGTTTTCAATTTTTGCCAGTAAAGCTTTCCAGTTACCACCGAGCAGAATGTCTGTACCACGACCTGCCATGTTGGTTGCAATAGTTACTGCACGCGGTGCACCCGCTTGCGCAATAATATCCGCTTCACGTTCGTGTTGTTTCGCATTTAACACTTCGTGCTGAATACCAGCATCACGTAATTTATCAGAAAGAATCTCAGAGGCTTCAATGGTTGCTGTACCAATCAAAATTGGTGCGACACCAGACTCATGCACACGTTGAATTTCTTGAATAATTGCGTTGTATTTACCATTACGATTTAAATAGATTAAATCGTTTTGGTCGAGACGAATCATTGGACGGTGCGTCGGAATGATGACCACGTCTAGACCATAAATTTCTTTCATTTCCGCAGCTTCAGTATCGGCAGTACCGGTCATACCCGAAAGCTTTTTGTATAGACGGAAATAGTTCTGGAAGGTCGTAGTTGCAAGCGTTTGGTTTTCAGGCTGGATTTCTAAGCCTTCTTTTGCCTCAACTGCTTGGTGTAAACCTTCTGACCAGCGACGACCTGGCATGGTACGTCCTGTGTTTTCATCGACAATGATTACTTCACCATCATTGATGATGTAGTGCACATTGCGTTGATACAAGTAATGCGCACGAATGGCAGCAGTAACATGATGAACTAGGTTTAGGTTGGTCGATGAATACAGGCTTTCACCTTCAGCCAACAAGCCCATTTCAATCAGTTCATTTTCAACCGTTTCAAAACCAATTTCTGTCATTTCAACAGAACGTTGTTTTTCATCGATCCAGAAATGACCGCCATCCGCCACTTTTTCTTCTTTCTGCGCATGCAGTTTGGGCGGAATACTGTTGATTGCGGCATACAACTGTGAAGAGTCATCACTTTGACCTGAAATAATCAAAGGCGTACGCGCTTCATCAATTAAGATCGAATCGACTTCATCGATGATGGCATAGATCAAACCACGTTGTTTTTTCTCAGCAAGCGAGAACACCATGTTGTCACGTAGATAGTCAAAGCCAAATTCGTTGTTGGTACCGTAGGTAATATCAGCACGATAGGCTTCAGCTTTCTCTGTTGGATCTTGCATGGAATAGATAATACCAATGCTTAAACCCAAGAATTCAAAGAGCGGACGGTTTAATTCAGCATCACGCTGTGCCAAGTAGTCATTCACGGTAATGACGTGAACACCTTGAGCACTAATCGCGTTTAAATAACACGCCAAGGTACCCATCAGGGTTTTACCTTCACCTGTACGCATCTCTGCAATTTTACCTTCGTGTAAGGTAATACCACCGATCAACTGTACATCGTAATGACGCATGCCCATTACACGCTTAGCTGCTTCACGGCAAACGGCAAATGCTTCTGGGAGTAATTTATCGAGGCTTTCGCCCTTGTTATATCGTTGTTTAAATTCTTCAGTTTTTGCAGATAAGTCTGCATCGCCAAGAGCGGATATCGTCGGCTCGAGCGCATTAATCTTGTCTACGATTTTACGCATGCGTTTGAGTTCGCGCTCATTTTTGGTACCGAAGATTCCTCCGATCAGACTTGCCAACATGAATAGACTCTCTAAATCTTGCTTGTCAAATGAATATGTTTTCTTAGTCGTTATTATGGTGCTAGAAATTTGAAGTACAAGGGCTTTACACAAAACCATTTAAAAAATCTATTCATTGTTTCTAGCCCGTCGAATCTAAGGCAAACTAATGTAACAAATTTTATACAGCCGACATAGAGGTTTCATCCGAACTCATCAGGATTCAACAGTCTTTTTTAAAGTAGCGACTTTAATTGTTTGCAGTTATTCAAGGTTTTGCTTTCAAGCGCTTGATTTTCCCGCAGCGAGGCTTTCACCCCGTTGTTGGGCAACTTTGGATTCATGCTCTGTAGAAAACCTAAGAGTTGCTCATCATTGACCCGCATAGCGGTAAGAATCGGAACGAGCTGTACACAAGCAACTTGATAAATATTATTCGCATTCTGACCTTGAGCTAACTCTTGTTCGAGAGCCTGAGACAGTGCCACTTTCCGCTGTGTAAGGCTTTTTTGAGACGCTAGATATTGATCTGTAATTTGTTGTGGCGTTTGACGAGCAGTACTGACTTGAGCTTGTTTCAATTGCCCACCATTCTGCGCATGGGTTACTTCCAGTCCCCATAACACTAAAGTCAGGGCTATACCTATTGTTTTCATTGTTCGAATGCTCAAGTTTTTTATACTTTGTGGAATTACTTTAAAAAATAACTATAAATCAATCATGAAAAGAATTATAGCCAACCATAAACCGATCCTATGCACGATCAATTCTATAGAGCGATACTCTTCAGAAGCAGAAATAATCTCGTCTAAACACTGTTACCAAATATGCAAATAAGCGATATCTCTAGAGTAACAATGAAGGTCATGTTTAATATGATCCAGTACATAACACCTATCTGAATCATTATGAATATTTTGTATAAACAAATAATAAAACACTATTTTTCATGCAAAAGAAATTGCGCCATAGTGATGTTCATTCCATAGACATAAAGATAATTTGAGGTTCAACATGAGTTTACGTTTAGGCGACATCGCAGCCAATTTTCAACAGGCTTCGAGCGAAGGCGAAATCGATTTTTATCAATTTTTAGGCGATAGCTGGGGGGTACTGTTTTCACATCCTGCTGACTACACGCCAGTATGTACCACCGAGCTTGGCTTTACCGCAAAACTCAAAGATGAATTTGAAAAACGTGGAGTAAAAGCCATTGCCCTCTCAGTCGATGATGTCGAATCGCATCAGGGTTGGATCAAAGACATCAATGCAACCCAAAACACCACGGTGAACTTCCCGATCATTGCCGACCAAGACCGTAAAGTGTCTGAGTTATATGGTTTTATCCATCCTAATGCCAGTGAAACATTAACAGTTCGCTCTTTAGTGATTATCGATCCAAACAAAAAAGTCCGTTTGATTATCACTTATCCTGCATCGACTGGTCGTAATTTCCATGAAATCTTACGCGTGATTGACTCACTGCAACTGACCGATCACCACAAAGTTGCAACTCCTGCGAACTGGCAACAAGGCGAAGATGTGGTGATTGTGCCGTCACTCAAAGATGAAGCTGAAATCGCACAGCGCTTTCCGAAAGGTTATAAAGCAATCACCCCGTATTTACGCCTGACTCCACAGCCCGAGCAAGGATAAAATACTCTGCTGTTGCAGCAGACAAGCGAAGCTCGAAGTTTTAACCGAGCAGACCGATTGAAAACAAAAATGGGGCACTAAACTCCAAGCAATCCAAAAGAGGAAACTAACCCATAAAAATACGTTCTGAGTCACCTTGTATGATCGTTACAAACTCCAATGACGAGCCGAGTTTGAACTTTTGAAAGCCTGTCAATCGACAGGCTTTTTTCCGTTTAAAGCAGATACACATAACTCTTTAACAAAATCAAACTGTTAAAACTCAAGTCTTCCGCTATAACAGTCAAAACAATACGATAAAAAAGACTTTATGATTTATAACATTCACCATTTACATTGTGGCACCATGTGTCCAGTGTGTGCCCCACTCTTTGGTCAAAAAGGTTTTCAAGCTAAGGTGGTGTGCCATTGTCTTTTGGTTGAAACAGATCAAGGGCTGGTGCTGATTGATACGGGCTTAGGCATACAGGACTATCTACACACCAAGCAGCGTTTGGGGCAGTTGGTGGCTCGAATTGGAAAAATTGAACAAAACTTAGAATTAACTGCAATTGCACAAATCCAAAAACTTGGCTTTAGCCCAAAGGATGTCAAACACATTTTGGTTTCACATCTGGATTTTGACCATGCGGGGGGCATTTCCGACTTTCCCAATGCAACGGTACATATCCTGTCTAACGAATATAATGCGGCACAAAATTTAAAATCATTTAAAAATAAGGCCCGTTATAAAACACAACAATTTCAGCAGCATCGCCATTGGCACTTTATTGAGCCGATCCACGGTGACGCATGGTTTAATTTGACTCAAGTGCAAGGATTTGACTTATTTCATAATGAGATTCTTTTGATTCCACTGTTTGGGCATACTGAAGGCCACTGTGGCATTGCCATTAAAACCCAACAAGGTTGGAAACTCTTCTGCGGGGATGCTTACTACTCCCACCTAGAACTTACCCCCCAAAACAGACTTCGCAGCTTAAATGCCTTGGAAGTATTTTTTGCCGAAGATAATGCACAACGTTTAAGCAACCTGCATAAAATTCAACAATTAGCACAGTCGGAACCCAGTATCGAAATCTTTTGCGCACATGATCCTGTTGAACTTTCCCACCATCAGAGCCTGATCCTATGACCAAATACCTTGTTATGCTTTCTTTGTGTATCAGTGTTTCTGGTTGTATGACTACGCCTGCGCTGCCTGATACAGAGCGTCCACAACACTGGGGACAGTCGATGCAGCCTGAGCATAATTTCTATCAAATCAGTAAAACCATTTTTCGTAGTGAGCAACCCGATCAAAATTTAGTTCAGAGTTTAAAAGCACAGAAAATTGATGTAATTATTAATTTACGCTCACGCAATCAAGACCTGAAAAAACTATCCAACCAAGGGTTTGAACTGGTACATATCCCCATTCATACATGGGCGATTGACCGAGAAGACTTGTTAAAGGTGATGCAGCAAATCCAACTTGCAGAGCAAAACCAGCAAAAAGTTTTACTGCATTGCTACCATGGTTCAGACCGTACAGGCGCCAGTGTGGCCATGTACCGCATTATTTTTCAAAACTGGTCTACCACTGATGCCTTGGCTGAGATGAAACATGGGGGTTATGGTTTTCATCCAATTTGGCAAAATATTGAGCCATTATTCAGCCCTGAAAATATAAAATGGATTCAACAGCAACTATTGAATCCATCTTAGTGAAGGCAATTAGGTTGAATCCGATCTTAGCGTTTGTCGAGTGGCACCCAGTCAATCACCCATGCGGACTTCATGCCGAGGCTCGCATCTGAAGTAATCTTCTTGCGGGCTGCATCGGCAGTATCACGGTCTTTAGATGGCCCCACCATAATCCGTACGCCTTTAGAGGTTGGACTTTTAGTGACCTTATAGCCCTTGGCACGAAGCTTAGCAGCCAGTGCATCCGCATTGGCTTCATTGGCAGCCAATGCCACCTGTACCATCCACTGCTTATCACCATGTTCAAGCAAATCACGCGCTTTCTCAGCTTCCGCCTTTTTCTTGGCTTCATCAGCTTTACGCTTTTCATCTGCCTTACGTTTGTCTTCCGCTTTTTTCTCAGCATCTGCTTTACGTTCGGCTTCTTTTTTCGCTTCAGATTTACGCTCATCTTCTGCTTTACGTTTAGCCTCTGCTTCTCGCTTAGCTTTATCTTCAAGTGCTTGCTTTTCTGCTAAGACTTTTTGCTCAGCCAGTTTTTTTGTAGCCGCTGCTTTTTCTGCTTCAGTACGTGCTTGCAGCTTTTGCTGTTCCAACTTCTTTAGCTCAGCGGCTTTATCCGCAGCAATTCGCTGTTGCTTGGCTTTTTCATCTTCAACCAATTCTGGTGGAATGTTATCCGAGCTTTGCTGTGCAGCATTACGGTGTGCATTTAACGCGGCATATTCTTCCGCTGCTTTACGTGCAGCATCTGCTTCAGCTTGCTGTTGCATTGCTAAAAATTCGGCCGCACGAGCTTCTTGTTCAGCAACCGATTTTTCACGTGCTACACGTTGTTGTTCCAGTAAACGCTTTTCTGTTTCAACATCAACCGTTAACGGCTGAAGTTGAACCAACTCACCTTCGGCATTGCGTTGCACATTTTGTGTGACTAGCTCTGGTGTTTTAATATTATTTTGATGTATTTCTTCTTTGCCTTTAAGCAGTAATGCCGCCAAAAGGACACCACCACCTAATAAAACAACGCCACCCATCCAACGTTGTTTGCTATTCATTGACATTCTTCCAAATACTCCCATACCGCTTCTAATGTATGAAATGAACCACATACCAAAATCAGCTGATTATTCTTTGTTTCGTCGAGCGCTGATTTAAAAGCCAATTTCACACTGTCAAAGTGCTGCACATGTTGCCCTTGCAGCGCTTGATCCAATTGTTCAATTGGAGCTGCACGCGGGACAGTTAATGCCGCAATTTTCCACGTTTGTATGGAGTCTTTCAATAACTCTGTGACAGATTTCACATCTTTATCTGCCAACATCGAGAAAACACTGACTACTTCAGTGTACTGTTTATTGTATTTTAGGAAATTTCGCAATTGATTTAATAAAAAAGCAACACCATGCGGGTTATGCCCTGCATCAAAAATCACCGTTTTGTTCTGTATTTGGCGAACTTCAAAACGACCTTGCAGTTGTGCGTTTTGAACTCCTTCAGAAATAGCCGCTTGAGTGACAGTTAAACCACTCAATAAAACAGCAGCAACAGCTGTTGAAATATTCTCAACCGCCAATGTGCCGAGAGGTAAATTTAAAGTGGTGCCGCTAGATGCAAACATCCACGACTGACCATGCTCACTAAGTTGATAAAAATAGTCACGATTCACTGCATAAAGTTTTGCAGCACAAGCATCCGCTTTATCGATAATCGCTTGAGGGATTTGTTGTAAGCCGCCAAACACCACAGGAATATTGGGACGGATAATGCCAGCCTTTTCAAAGGCAATCTTTTCGATGGTATCGCCCAGCCAGTCAGTATGGTCTAAACCAATATTGGTGATCACCGCAACATCGGGTTCAATCACGTTGACCACATCTAAGCGACCGCCCAGACCGACTTCAAGGACCCAAACATCACATGCTTGGTCTTTAAAAATGACAAAAGCCGCGAGTGTGGTCGCCTCAAAGAACGAGAGGCTTAAATCACAATCACGGCGCGCTTGATCCACTTGTACAAAAGCATCGACCAAGCTTTGGTCATCGACCTCTACACCACGCAATTTGACCCGTTCATTAAAACGGTAAATATGTGGTGACTGATACAGTCCCACCTTATAGCCTTGCGCATTTAAAATGGCAGCCAGTGTGGTGGTGGTCGAACCTTTTCCATTGGTTCCCGCTACGGTTAAAACTTTGGCATCGGGACGCGTTACACCGAGCTTTTCAGCTACAGGAATGACCCGTTCCAATCCTAAATCAATCCCCGTAACGTGAACATGGCCCCAATAATCGAGCCATGTTTCTAAAGAGTCTGTTGCAAGTGGTGCTGTGTTCAAGACAAATTCATCAGTTTCGCGACAATACGATAAACTGTATCACGTAATGCGTGACGGTGAACAATTTGATCGATTACACCATGATCAAGCAAGTATTCCGCACGCTGGAACGGCTCTTCTAGCTTTTCACGCACAGTTTGTTCAATCACGCGTTTACCTGCAAAACCAATCATCGCTTTCGGCTCTGCAATATGTACATCACCAAGCATCGCTAAAGATGCCGTTACACCACCATAGACAGGATGGGTCAACACCACCAAATATGGCAGACCCGCGTCTTTCATTTTTTGGATGGCCGCTGAAGTACGCGCCATTTGCATCAAAGACAACATGCCTTCTTGCATACGTGCACCGCCTGAAGCAGCAAAGCAAATCAGAGGTTGTTTGTCCGCAATGGCTTTTTCAGCCGCTTGCACAAAACGGTCACCAACAACCGTACCCATTGAACCACCCATGAAGTCAAATTCAAAGGCACAGGCAACCAAAGAAATACCTTTAAGTAAACCTTGCATCACCACCAAGGCTTCAGTTTCACCTGTTTTGGTCTGTGCTTCAGTCATACGCGCTGGATATGGCTTTGAGTCGACAAATTTCAACGGATCTTTGGCTTTAAATTCTTGTCCCAATTCTGTTTGCACTTGGTCAAAGAACCAATTCAAACGATCACGGGCTTTCATACGCAAATGTTCATCACACTGAGGGCAAACATACGCGTTAAATGACATTGCAGTACGTGTAACAAGTGCATGGCACTCAGGGCATTCAATCGTTGGTTCTGTAAACGTCGCCTTGAGTGAGGTTTGCTCATCAGGTACTTGAATACCAGGTACACCACGTTCAGTCCATGGCGTCGATGGGCTTAGGATTTTCCCTGATTTAACATCTTGACTCATACTAACTCATCGAGCGCTGCTCGAAGCTCCTTGACTTTATTAACCGTTTCAACCACGGCTTGTTCTGGTGCTAAGCTTGCAAATTGCTTAACAAAAGCACTACCAACAATCACAGCATCAGCCACTCCGCCCATTGCTTTGGCAGATGTCGCATCACTGATCCCAAAACCAACACCGACAGGAATATCTGTTTCTGCTTTAATTTTTGCAATTCGGTTTGCAGCTTCAGCAACGTCTAAAGTTGCTGCACCTGTGACCCCTTTTAAAGACACGTAATAGATGAAACCACTCGCCTGTTTCACCACATCTTTAATGCGTTCGTCCGTTGAGGTTGGCGCTAGTAAAAAGATTTGATCCATATCAAATTGCTTCAATACAACATCAAGCTCTGCTGCTTCTTCTGGTGGTAAGTCCACCAGTAGAATGCCATCGACACCACATGCATGCGCAGTCGATACAAACTTTTCATAACCAATGACTTCAACTGGATTCAGATAACCCATCAATACGACTGGGGTCTCTTGATCCTTTTGACGGAACTCTTTGACCATATTCAAAGCATCTAAGGTATTGGTGCCACCTGCCAATGCGCGTTCTGCAGCAAGGGCAATCACAGGACCATCTGCCATAGGGTCTGAAAATGGAAGACCGAGTTCAATCACATCTACACCCGCCTCGACCATCTGATGTAACAAAGGAACTGTTACCTGTGGATGAGGGTCACCAGCCATAACATAAGAAACCAAAGCTTTACGCTGTTGAGATTTAAGCTGTCCAAAACGAGTGGCTAAACGTGACATAGGGTTGTGCTTTCCTTAACTTGTTTAAAATTAAAACTACTGAGGAGTTGGCTTTGTAAAAATACAAGACGCTGCATTGTAACGCTATTTTTTACTCATTGAATAGAGGACATCGCGTTCACGTTCCAATTCATTTTTCGTCAAATATTTTCAGAACAACCGTAAAGCACCATTTACTGATATTTCGGTTTTTTTCTCAATGATCAAAGATGCCTAATTTTAGGAAATACCAAAATGTCTAAGTTTTAGATAAACTTATTTTTATTTGAAAAAAAATGATAAAAATAGGCGGTTTAGCTTTTACATTTAAAGTTTTATGAAATAGCAAAACCTGCATTATACTACGCACATTCTTTCATTTCCCTATCTCCTATGACCACCGATAACTCAGGTTTAGTGCAAGCACGTGCGCTTGCGCTGTTACCGCTTATTGTTTTTTTAGCCATTTTCTTAGGCAGTGGTATTTACCATTCTGTGATTGGAACCGAGTTTGCGTTCTATCAAATGAAAGCGCCTGTTGCGGCCATTCCTGCCATTATCTTGGCGGTGTTGATTTACCGCGGTGAGCTGAATCAAGGCATCGAAACCTTTCTGCGCGGTGCAAGTCACCCGAACCTCATCTTAATGTTTATGGTGTTCATGCTGGCAGGTGCATTTGCCAGTACCACCAACGCCATTGGTAGTGTTGAAGCCACAGTGCAAATGGGCTTGTCTGCAATTCCACCCGCCTTTGTGTTACCGATGCTATTTATTATTTCAGCGTTCATTGCAACAGCAATGGGCACCTCGATGGGCACCATTGCGGCCTGTGCACCGATTGCCTTTGGTTTCTCTCAAGCCACCGATATTGCTGCTGTCTATGCCATAGGTGCGGTCGTGGGCGGTGCGATGTTTGGTGATAACCTATCGATGATTTCGGATACCACCATTGCAGCCACCACCAGTCAAAAAGTTCAACTTCGAGACAAGTTTCGCGTCAATGTCTGGATTGCAGTACCTGCGGCTTTAATCACAATCGCGATTTATGTCTTTAGTATTCACCAAACCGAAACCGTTCAGTCGAAAGACTTTAATCCTTGGCTAGTATTACCCTATGTGGTGGTATTTTTCCTCGCATTCAGTCGTTTACACGTGCTTGCGGTACTTACAGTCGGTGTAGTGCTCTCTGGGGTGATGGGACTGATTACACAGCCAGAATTTACCGTCATTCAACTCAACACAGCCATCTATGATGGTTTTGTCGGTATGTTTGAAGTCGCTTTACTGTCGATGTTCTTGGGCGGTCTTTCGACCATTATGCAAAAAGAAGGTGGTCTCGACTGGCTTATTCAACGCATTTACAGCCTAACCCGTTTATTTAAAGTTGGTCGTGAGCGCGCAGGTGAAATCGGATTGAGCTTTTTGGTGGTTTTCTCCAACATTTTTGTGGCCAACAACACTGTAGCGATTATTTTATCGGGCGATATGGCACGTGAAGTCGCTAAAGAATATGGTGTAGACCCCAAACGTGCAGCAGCTTTGCTCGACATCTTTTCATGTGTTGTACAAGGGCTTATTCCCTATGGTGCACAGCTTCTCTTGGCCTGCTCGATTGCAAAGCTTTCGCCAGTTGAACTCATCGGCAGCATTTACTACTGTTGGATACTGGCGATCTTTGCCATCCTTGCAATTGCATTCCGTTTTCCACGACTGAAATCAGTCTAGTCATTTCATACATTTCAGCGCCTCCCCGAAGGCGCTTTTTTTATGCCTGCTGTTATTTCAGTTGTCGTTTCAACTGCAATAAGGTCTGACCACTATGCTGTTTATAAGCACGCGCTAAAGCAGACTGTCCCGAATAGCCGAGTTGTAAAGCGATTTCAGTCAAACTCAAACCTTGTTGTAATAAATATTCACATCGTTTCATGCGCTCTGACTCAAGTATTCGCTTAAATGAACTATCCCAGTCTTGCAACTGGCGTTGTAAGGTCCGCGTTGACAGGTGTAATTCATTAGCAATCTGTTCAATTTTAGGAGCTTCCGCATGTGCTTTAAGATAATCAGCCACGGCGCTATGAATCTGTTGTAATACGCTCTCATAACGAGGCTTGAGGGCAATTGCTACCTCTGCTTGTTTCAGTAATAGCTGCGTTAAAGAAGGATCAGCAAAGCCCGATTTTAAAATCAAACTGTCAGCACTCATCACATAGGCATAGCAGGCTTGATTAAAGCTCACTTCACAGCTATAAAATTTTTGATAATGATACTGTGCCATCTGGGCTGGATGCGCCATTTGGATTTTTAAGAACTGTAATTGATCGGGAAAAATTTTCTTGGCCAAATGCACAATGGATGCCATGGTCATTTCATTCAATGAAGCATATTTCTCATTGAGAAAAGGCCAAGTCAGCCAAATCTCACTGCCCCTTTGCTGCATCTGCATGGGACTAAATTCTGCACCATCAATCACCAAACGACTAAAACGCATCACATAACTCAGTGCTTCAGCCACGCTATTACTTCGAGTCGCCATATAACCCAAAACACCAAAATGCTCAGGTTGAATAAATTTTGCCATCTCCATAATCAACTGAGGGCAATCCAACTGTTCTCGCGTCAGTTGTAAAATCGTTTGAAAGAACGAAAATGGCGACTGGGTATCTATTGGCCGTTGTAATACATGCTCCAATTCATACTGATATTGCGCTAAACAACCGAGTTGATGAAAATCAATGCCCTGCTGTATCAGGTACATGTTCCAGAGCTGAAAATAACCATTGGGGATTTGTAATTCTTGCATGACGGCTCACCGCTATTTGACATGCGATATTTTCACATTGGCGTAAAATGTATAAAAAATGGCAATATCTGTCAAAACAAACTGCATTTTCTCCGACATACTGCAATCATCCAAGGCAAATGAAGTAAAACAAAATGAATGCCATTGTTAAAGCCCCTGTTGAACCGATTGTGCGAACCCAACTCAATTTTAAGCTCGATGAAGTGCCACGTTTTTGGTTTGGCGGTGACCCATTTCGGACGCGCATGTTCGATGCACTCAGCCTCACTTTCCCCGATGGAGAACGCTATTTTATTCAAAGTGTGCGTTTGTTTCGGGACCAAATTACAGACCCAAACTTAGCGGCTCGTGTAAGCGATTTTATTAAGCAGGAAGCACAGCATGGCATTGCCCATGACAAAATGAATCAGGTCATGCGAGAACAAGGCATGCCAGTCGATCAGTTTATTCAGCGTTTAAATAAAATCTTTAAGTTCGAATTAAGCAAACGTTCGCCGCAATACAACATTGCCATGACTGCGGCAGCAGAACATTTAACCGCACTGATGGCCGAGACTTTTTATAGCCATAAAGCCACGTTGGCTGAGGCTCATCCCTACGTGCGTGCTTTATTTGCATGGCATGCCATTGAAGAAATGGAACACCGTGATGTCGCGTTTGATGTGATGAAACAAGTCGGACATGTGCCTGAAGCGACGCGTCTATTTGCATTGGCCTTTACCACGGTGATGATGTTTGGTTTCACCACCTATCGTGCAGATGTCATGCTCAAACATGATGGCTTTAACCGTATTCAGCGCTTGCAAATGATGCGTAAAGGGCTGCCTTGGTTCTTTGGGAAAAAAGGGATACTGTCCCGCATGCGTGGTCAATATCTCGATTGGTTTAAGAAAGACTTTCATCCCAATCAACATCCTGTGATTGCACAGTACGATGTTTGGATCGATACCCTAGCAGAAAGTCATGACCCGATTTTAGCAGGTGAAGCTTTTTGGCAAGCTGGGAAATAATTCAGTAAGCGCAATGAAAGATAAAAAACCGGCATGATGCCGGTTTTTTTTATCACAGGTCTTTTTACCACTTTGCATAATGCTGTTCGAGCAATCCATATTCATTCAGCAATACAATCTCTTGATCATCCTGCTGAATCGTACCGCTAATCTTGGCTTGCCACTGACTAAACTGACTGCCCACGAGACGCAAATTTAGATTTTCAAAACGGCGCCAACCCGTGGTCACAGTTAAATTTAAGCGTTCATCTAACGAGCGAATGCTCCAACGCCCTTCTTCTTCCATTTGGAACAGAACATCACTTACGGTATAGAGCTTTCCATTCATCCACAGACAGTTTTCATTGCCAAAACTTTCATTCACACCAGAGGCTAAGTTCAGACCAATACGCTTACCCTGTGCATCCCAAAAACTACAAGAGAGCCAAAACCAAGCTGTTTCCGGTCGGAGGAAACCACAGGTATCATCTAGCGCAGCTAAGGTCCGCTCATTAAACTGAATGATCTGCCCCGCTTTATTGGTAAAAAAACCCTCACAAGCTAAGGTGGTCAATTTCTGAGTATAAGTCCAGCCATTAATCCCTGTTGGACTACACATACTCAATGGATCAGTGCCTGCACAGAAGATACGGGCGCTCAGCTTAATTTCACCATACTTGGTGACTTGAACATAACGCACCCCATTGGCATGCTGAATTTCAATTTGAAAAGGTGAATTTGCAAATACACTTTGGTTATATAAAGGCTGTTCATCTAATACGGTTTTACGCGCCAGAAAATTCACGGCGTTCCATTCAAGTACTTCATTTTTAAAATGATCGTAAATATAAACGAAACCATGCCCAGCCCAAGCAATATCAGCAATCGCTAAGCCAATGGTGTAATGCTCATGTTGAATGCTACAAAACTTAAATTTCTTATATTTCAGCTTTTTCCGCCAGCCAGTGAGCACTTCACCATATGGGGTTTTATACTGATACTTATCTAAATCAATGGTTTTTGGAAGTTCGCTAAACCGACCATAATGTGGTTGTCCGTTGGACTGTATCAAATCCATTGATGCTTTATCCTTAAGCAAAAGTTAATTAATATCCCTAAGCCTATTATGCCTATAATTTTAAAGGTGAAAAGTATTTAGTTTGTTTTTTCATCAAATTATTCGCTAAACCTACTTTTTGTTTGAATACATCACTTAAAAGAATTAGGAATAGTTCAAACTTAATTTAACATGAGATATGTATTTTCCCATGTGTTTGCATCAAACTCAGCTTCAACCAAAGCCACATAACGTCCATGTATGCAATCAATCGCAATACAGTCATCTACGTCTAAAACACGGTCAGTATGTTGCTTTTGCCACTTTTGATCAAAATATTGCTTACCAAGTTGTTTGGCTTCTGCGGCATGCGGCGCAACGACGAGTACATAACGATGTAACTCCCCAAATTCACGTGTGTCATAGCCACCTAAATTTATGAGCCACAGTTTTTCATCCTCCGCTTGGGGTTGAGCATCACTAAACTGTATTTGGTATTTTTTCCCTGCACTTTCGACACCCTCCACTTGCATCCAAGCATCAATATGTAAGCCTTTTTGCTCACCAAACCACGCATTTTTAAGTTGCGGGTAACTCTCCTCTAAACTGTCAGCGACAGCAAACACAACATCATGGACTTCAGTATTGGCGCGGGCATGGCGACCACCAAGCATGACCATAAATAGGCTGGGCATGTTTTGCTCCTTTTCAAATTAAAATGTACATGACGGAGTCTTACAGTTTGTACTTCTTATTTGCAGAGCTCGTCATGTTACTTTGGTTTTGCCCAAAGTAACCAAAGGCATTTCCGTTTGCAAAACTCGGCACATATCATCAATCCGTTCACTATATCGCAGAAACTGTATAGTTCAACTAATAGCCTGCCTCAAACAATTGCAAACAGTCTTTCCTCGAATCAAATAATTATATTAATTTTTAAACTCTTAAGCGCTCATTTTTGAACCAAAACTATCTACATAAGAAAAAATCGTGCTGAGCTTTCACCCAACACGATTCTTTAAATCTAGTCGTAAAACCTCCCCTACATGGGGGAGGCTTCAAGGAAGTAATTACATCTCAACCATTTCCACGCCATCAATACGTGCCACAGTCATCAAATCTTTATCCCCACGACCAGAAACCGTCGCAATAATAATTTGATCTTTAGACATGGTTGGCGCAAGTTTAGTCACATACGCCATCGCATGAGAACTTTCCAATGCAGGAATAATGCCTTCAATATGGGTTAAATCACGGAAACCTTGTAAAGCTTCATTGTCATTAATCGGCACATATTCAACACGATGCATATCTTTCAAGAAACTATGTTCAGGGCCTACACCTGGATAATCCAAACCTGCTGAAATTGAATGGGTTTCAATGATCTGGCCTTGCTCATCAGACATCAAATAAGTACGATTACCATGTAAAACACCAACATGACCGGCATTCAATGGTGCAGAGTGTTTGCCCGTTTCAATGCCATAACCCGCGGCTTCAACACCATACATTTTAACATCTGCATCATTTAAGAAGGGGTAGAACAAGCCCATTGCATTTGAACCACCGCCTACACATGCAACGAGTGCATCAGGTAAACGCCCTGCTTGTTCTTGAATTTGCTTGCGTGCTTCACGACCAATAATCGATTGGAAGTCACGAACCAATTGTGGATATGGGTGTGGGCCTGCGACAGTACCAATCACGTAGTAAGTTGAATCGACATTCGTGACCCAGTCACGCATCGCTTCATTCATGGCATCTTTCAATGTTTTAGAGCCACTTTCCACAGGCACAACGGTCGCACCTAATAAACGCATACGATAAACATTCATGGCTTGACGTTTCACGTCTTCTGCACCCATGAATACCACACATTCAAGACCTAAACGTGCGGCAATCGTGGCCGTTGCTACACCATGCTGACCAGCACCTGTTTCGGCAATAATACGTTTTTTACCAGACAGTTTTGCCAATAGTGCCTGACCAATGGTGTTATTCACTTTATGTGAGCCAGTATGGTTCAAATCTTCACGTTTTAAGTAAATTTGCGCCCCACCCAACTCTTTCGACCATCGCTCAGCATAATATAAAGGACTAGGACGACCTACATAGTAGGCGAGGTCACGGTCGAATTCTGCCAGAAATTGCTCATCATCCTTCATACGGAAATAGAGCTTTTCTAAGTCTTCTAATGCAGCCATTAGAGTTTCTGACACAAAACGTCCGCCATGGATACCGAAATGCCCTTTTGCATCTGGGTATTGGGTATAGTCAATCACATTACTTTGCTGATCCACGATGGACTCCTTGCATGAAGTTTTCTATAAGTTGTTGGTCTTTTATACCTTTAGCGGATTCGACGCCTCCGCTGACATCTACAGCATAAGCCCCAGTCGTCTTTATAGCGTCTTCAACATTAGTTGGGGTTAAACCACCAGCTAAAATCAAAGGAATATCCAGTTTGGGGAATTGTGACCAGTCAAAACTGTGTCCTGTCCCCCCTTTCAGTTCAGGATGCCATGCATCTAAGAGCACTGCGCTTGCCCCTGCCTGTTGAAAGCGTTGAACTTCTGCCACCACATCCATTTCAGATCTTACTTGAATGGCTTTATACCAACGACGTCCTACTTGTGCCGCAATTGCCTGACAGTCTTCTGGTGTTTCATCACCATGAAATTGAATGATATCCAGCGCCACTAGTTTTAACACATCGGCAATGTCATCCGCAGTTGCATTCACAAAAAGCCCAACAGTTTGCACATAGGCAGGCACATGTCGAATCAATTCTTTAGCTTGAGCTGCACTGACATGACGTGGACTAGGCGGGAAAAATACAAAACCAATCGCATCTGCGCCAGCTTGGACTACAGACTGTATATCTTGAATACGTGTGATACCGCAAATTTTGGCACGGGTTCGCATAGGTTATGACTCTGGCTCAACCCTATTTATAGCTGATCTATAAATAACAGGGCAAATCATTGTAATGCAATTTTTTCACCTTGCGTAAAGTTCATCCTGAAAAAATCTTTACATAGATTGTTTAATTCGCATACAAACCTTATACTTCGCTCAAATGCAATAAGTCTAAGCACTATGCTTTAGGGAAGTTGGTGAGAGTCCAACACTGCCCCCGCAACGGTAAAACGAAACGTATATCTTTATAAGTATTTGCACTTACATCACTGCACTCGTGTGGGAAGATGGATATACCAATATTGTTCGCAATATTTATATTTAAGTCCGGAGACCTGCTTATTGCGCCGTTTAACTCAATCATTCACGGGGGGTGAATGTATGGAGCCAGCATGCCAAATTTATTTCAGCCTACAGCTTTAGTGGGCGCAATCGCTATTGCGATGGGTTTCTCCGTGTCTGCATCTGCACAAGACAGCGTTAATGCCTCTTTAGATACACTAGTTGTAACTGCAACACGTTCTGAAGAAAAGATTAAAGACGTACCTGCACGTATTTCTGTAATTGATGAAAAAACCATTGAACAGTCTCCAATTACAGATCTTCCAACTTTACTTACTAAAGAAGCAGGGCTAACTGTTAAGCAAGTCGGCGGCTACGGACAAACAGCATCAGTATATTTACGCGGAACCAATGCATCACATACTTTATTTCTACAAGATGGGATGCGCTCAAATATTGCAACTGTAGCTGGGACAAACATTCCCCTTTTTGATCTTTCGGATGTTAAACAAATTGAAATCCTTAAAGGTCCAGCATCAGTCCAATACGGTACTGATGCAATTGGGGGCGTGATTCAACTCATTTCTAAGATTCCAACAGAAAACTCAATATTTACAACTGTTGAAGCTGGTGAACGTAGTACTTATAAAACCATTTTAGGTGTTGATGTTGCAGAAGACGGTTTTTATGCTCAGCTCCGCGGTCAACGTTTTGAAACTGATGGCGATCAAATTATTGCCAATGATGACCGTAAAGCAGGCTTTGACCAAAAAGGCTATAGCGCGAAAGTAGGTGTAGAAAAAGAAGCTTATGGTCTTTCTGCTGCAGTTAAAGAAAATAAAGGAACTGGCGATTATTTTTCTTACGGTGCTCCTGAAGCTTATGATTTCCTTAACCGCCTATACAATGTCCAAGGCCGCTTAAACTTTAGCGATAGCCTAACTTGGAATACGCGTCTTTCTCAATTTGAAGACCAATATGAAGTAGTAAAAGGCTCATATCCATCTATTGTAAATACTGAGCAGCAAGAAATTGACTCCAACTTAAAATGGCAATTCACCCAACACCAAAACGTACTTGTTGGTGTTGAATACAATAAAACTGAAGCAGAGAAAGTTGCAGCTTATGTAGGTGATGAAGGCTTTAAATCAGACAATGAGACGATTGGCTATTACGTACAACACCAGTTTAAAAATGACCTATTCTCAACCCAAGCAGGTGTTCGTGTAGAAGATAACCAGCAGTTTGGTACACACACTGTTGGTCAACTCGCTGCTCGCTACTTTGCCACACCAAAGACAAGTTTTTATACCAACGTAGGTACAGCGTTTAGAGCACCTGTTGTAGGCCAAATTATTTCTGAACCATCATGGTGGGGCGGTAACCCAGACTTAAAACCAGAAGAAAGTATTTCTTATGAACTAGGTTTTGATCATTCCCTTAATTACGGTATTCAACTGTATGGTTCTGTTTATCAAACCAAAGTCGATAACCTCATGGTATCTGATGCCTCTACAGGATTTAAGTTTTATAATCTGAAGAAAGCAACGTTCACTGGATCCGAGCTTGGTTTAAAGTGGAAACAGGATAGCTTATTTGCAAATGCAGAATATGCTTATGTACAACCCAAAAATGATGATACGGACAAAGATGCCCCAAACCGTCCACGTCAAAACTTTACATTATCTGCTGGTTGGGATAATGGCGTTTATGGCTTTACAACTTCTTTAGTTGCTAAAGGTCCATCTAAAGATGTTCAAGAGATTCCTGGATATGCAACGATTGATATGAATGCTTATTGGCAAATTAATCCACACGTCAAAGTTTTCTCAAACATTCATAACCTCGGTGATACAACTTATAAAGCAGCATGGAATAACGAAGTTAGTGCGTACTACCTTGCAAGCGGCCGCCTAGCTACCGCAGGAGTCACTTTCCGTTATTAATTTAATTTAAAGACTCAAAAAACAATTTAAAACAGCGCAGTTTATGGATAATGTTTTGACCGGCATTATCCTTTTTTTCATTCTTTAGGCAGGACAAATTATGGGCCACCGTTTAAGTAAAATTTATACCCGTACTGGCGACTCAGGCACCACAGGTCTGGGCGATGGATCACGTGTGACTAAAGATGATCTAAGAATTACCGCACTTGGTGATGTGGATGAACTTAATTCAACAATTGGCGTACTTCGTGCTCAAATTACCGCAAGTCAAATCACGGACAAAGCAACATGGGATAAAAGCTTAAGCCTGATTCAGCACTGGCTTTTCGACTTAGGCGGTGAAGTGTGTATTCCAAATTATCATTTGCTCCAGCCTGTTTGTATTGAGTTTCTTGAACAAGAAATTGACCGCATGAATGAAGACTTACCCATGCTAAAAGAATTTATCTTACCTTCGGGTTCTTTAGCATGTAGCTATGCACACCAAGCTCGTTCAGTATGCCGCCGAGCTGAACGTAGCTTAATGTCAGTGCACACCCGTGATCAAAATATTCAAAGCACCGCACTACAGTTGCTCAATCGTTTATCCGACTGGCTTTTTGTTGCATCCCGTGCTTTGCAGCGTGCTGAAGGTGGCTCAGAAGTACTTTGGCAAAAAAATATCAATGAAACTATTTAAACGTTTCTAAGTTTTTAGAACGAAATAGATTTTTTCGGAGTCTTGCAGTGATCAATTCACTGGAAGGCTTTCTTAGCTTACATTTCTTTCAGGAAAAGTATCCCAAACCATTTGCCAATCGTAAAACTCGCCCACAGCCATCTCTGATCGTGAATATCACAGAAGCATTTCATTCAAATTCAGTCCAAGCTCAAGCCATTACGAATCGCATTTACGCATATCTAATATCTCTGCCTTAGAATCTATCCCAATCAGATATTTTTAGCGCTACAATCACTCATAAGACGTATATAGATCAGGTTCAATATGAGAATCATCGGACATCGTGGTGCACGTGGTGAAGCCCCAGAAAATACACTCGGCGGTTTTCAATATATTCATGATCTGGGCATCCGTGCGGTCGAATTTGATGTTCGTCAGCTCAAAGACCATGAGCTGATCATTATGCATGATGACAACATGCTCCGAACCACAGGTAGTGACCAAGCACTCTACCCATTAAGCAGCACACAACTCGATGCCTATAACCAAGCACATATTTGGCTAGACTGGGAAAAGCAAAGTACGCCAACATTGCTACAAGCCCTCCAGATTATGCAGGACTTCGAACATCTTGAAGTTGAAGTCAAAGCCGTGCAAACACAAGCTGAAGCGGAACGACTGACACAACATCTCACACAGCAACTTAGAGGCTTTGAACACAGTGCGGTCATCACCAGTTTTGATCTTAAAATCCTACAAGCACTCCAAGATCAACACTCCCCATTTAAACGTGGCTTATTGATTGAAGACGATATTCAACATCTTGCGATTGAACAAGCGCTCAAATACGACTGTTGCCAAATCGGCTGGATGAACCAACTGGCAAGCGATGACTTGTTAAAAGCCACACAACAAGCGAATTTAGCCATTAGTGTTTGGACAGTGAATGACATCGAGCGCGCCAAACATTTACGTGACTGTGGCATTGATGGATTAATTACAGATTTTCCTAAAATGATGCTACAACATTTGATAGATGTGCATTGAACAGGCCACAGATTGACTTGAGTTTTACATGAGTAGTAGCAGTGAAAATGGTTATTTTTCATATTGATCGCTCTGCTACTATAAAGCCTAGAAAAGCTTCGGTAATTTCGATATCTAAACATTCGTATTCTGTTACTGTTTAGTACAATACATCTGTACAATAATGCTAGTGAACCAAGGTTCGCTCATGCTAATATGCTGTAGCTTAATCCATGCAAAAAGTAATGGATTGACCTTCCATTTATACCTCCCAAGGTTTCAGGAGTGCTGTTGGAGATGAATGCTCCCCTACCCAAAGCCCCATTTAACTGGGTTGCAATTTTTGCATTGGTTTTTCTTCCGATTGTGGCTGTGATTGCAATTCCCTTATATGCCTTTCAGCATGATTTCAGCTTAGCCGCTTGGATCAGTATGTTTGTATTACTGGGTGTTAGTAGCTTAGGTATTACTGCTGGCTATCACCGCTTATGGGCACACCGTGCTTATGAAGCAAGCTTACCTTTAAAAATCATTTTGATGATTATGGGTACCTTTGCCGTGCAAAACAGTATTTTATTTTGGAGTTCAGGTCACCGTACCCACCACCGCCATGTCGATGATATCGAGAAAGATCCGTACTCGATTAACAATGGCTTTTGGTATGCGCACATGGGTTGGATGCTTCGTGACTATCCATCAGCAGAACCGGACTTTAAAAATGCACCCGATTTACTGAATGATAAATTGGTGATGTTCCAACACAAATACTATGTTCCTTTAGTGATCAGCGTCCACATGGGTATTTTATTACCAATTGGTTGGGCTGTAGGCGACTTATGGGGGGTGTTATTGTTGGGCGGATTAATGCGTTTAATCCTCAGCCACCACGTCACGTTCTTCATTAACTCTTTATGCCACATGTGGGGCAAACGCCCATATACAGACGAAAATACCGCACGTGACAACTTCTGGTTAGCCATTGCCACTTGGGGTGAGGGTTATCATAACTACCACCACATTTTCCAATACGACTATCGTAACGGTGTGAAATGGTGGCAATATGACCCAACCAAATGGTTGATTTGGTCATGCTCAAAACTCGGTTTAGCTAAAAACTTACGTCGTATTCCGAGTTTCAATATTAAAAAAGCTGAACTTGCGATGAAGTTTAAATACGCTGAACAAGACTTAGAAGTTCATGGTCTGAATGTCAGTGATGACATTAGTTCCGCGAAAGCTCGTATTGCACAAGAGTATGATGCTTTTACCCAAACCTTAAATGACTGGGCAAAATTGAAAGAACAAGAAATTCAAGCCAAGAAAACGGCTGTGGCAGAAAAAATCCATCAAATGGATGAGAAGCTCAAAATTGAATTTCAATTGGTTGAACAGCGCTTAGGTCATCACCGTCAAACCTTGACCACACTGATGCGTAGCATCAAAAAAGCCCCTGTTTCACAATAACTAATATCTGAATTCACCATTTCAAAAGAAAGCTCCGCAAGGGGCTTTTTTTAGCAGTTCATAAAGGATAACAACATGGATATTAACAACATTCCTTTCGGTATCACCAACTGGGCCGAGATACCAACCACATGCCATACAGGTGATCAAGGTTATGCCCTATGGCGTACTCAGCAATTTGATGCGATTCGCGTGCGTATGGTGGAGTATTCTGAGAACTATTTGGCCAACCACTGGTGTTCAAAAGGGCATATCCTGTTGTGCTTAGAAGGCGAATTACACACCGAACTAGATGATGGTCGTAGCTTCACCCTCACGGTTGGTATGAGTTACCAAGTTGCGGATCAAGCCGAAGCCCATCGCTCGTCCACCTCAAAAGGTGCCAAACTGTTTATAGTTGACTAAAACAGTTGGATATATGCCTTAACACTAAAACTTTGCTATATTGATAGGGTCATGGCTTATCCCTTGTGATCCTTCACTATGCAGTTCAATTCACGCTATTCTCTCCTTCCGTCAAAGCTTTATCACCATCAACAGCCCCTGCCACTGAAAGGTGCAAAAGCGGGGCATTTCAATGCCGCTTTAGCAGAACAGTTGCAATGGTCTGAAGCCGACAAACAGTCTTGGGTAGAGATTTGTAGCGGACAAAAAACCTTTAGTGAATTTGAACCTTTGGCAATGGTTTATGCAGGGCATCAATTTGGTCAGTGGGCAGGACAGCTCGGTGATGGTCGGGGTTTATTGATCGCACAAATTCTCGATCAACATGGGCAAACCATTGACCTGCATTTAAAGGGTGCAGGCTCTACTCCTTACTCGCGTATGGGAGATGGTCGTGCGGTACTTCGCTCCGTCATTCGTGAGTATTTGGCTGGACATGCACTGAATAATTTAGGCGTCGCATCGAGTAATGCCGTAGGCTTTACCTCGTCGGCTCAAGGCGTGCAGCGGGAAAAATTGGAACTCGGTGCAATGATGTTACGTACATCAGACTGTCATATTCGCTTGGGACATTTTGAGTGGATCAACCAGTACCAACCTGATTTACTCGACGAATTTACCCAAAAATGCATCGCATGGCATTACCCCGAATGTTTAGATACGGAACAACCTGTTTTGGCATTTGCAACCCAAGTGATTCAACGGACTGCGGTAATGATTGCCAAATGGCAACTGGTCGGCTTCGCACATGGAGTGATGAATACTGATAATTTAAACATTACAGGTTCAACCCTCGATTTTGGCCCTTATGGTTTTATGGAACGCTTCCGCCCGAATTGGATTAACAATCACTCTGACTATCAAGGCCGCTATACCTATCAGCAGCAACCGAGCATTGGACACTGGAACTTATGGACATGGTTGAATAACCTCATTCCGCTTTGTCCTCAAGACTATGACAAAGAACAATGGAAGCAAGACCTTGCCGATTGCCTAGAGCACTATGAACCCACGTTCTTGGAGCACTATAAACTGGGTTTAAATCAGAAAATGGGCTTACCTCATTTCCACACGGACAGTTTTGACTGTGCCATGACCTTCTTACGGATTCTACAAACTGAACAGCTCGACTACACACAAAGCTTTACGCGTTTGCAAGAGCAGCAATATGAAATGATTAAAGATGACTGCCTTGACCGTCGTCAATTTGAAAGTTTCCTCGCGCAATATGAACAGATTCGTGCAAATCAAGACACAACAGAACTCTATGCAGCGATGCAACAAGCCAATCCTGCTTATATCCTACGCAATCACATGGCACAAAAAGCGATTGAGCTGGCTGAACGGAATGATTTCTCAGAAGTCGAACGCTTATTTGACCTGCTTAGCCGCCCGTTTGAGCGGAATGTAGCACTAGAGAAAGCTGAGGATTTAGCACCTTTGCCAACGGATGTTCCTGAAGTGATGGTGAGTTGTTCATCTTAAGCGTTTGGCTTAAACTGTGGATAAATTAAACAATATCCACAAGGCTTTCCACTAGAGTGATGATCAACATGTCCTTACACCTTATTGCTGCAAAAGCTGCACTTGCCCTGCCAGAAGTGACGTGTAGTCAGCCCTTTGGTGAAGGCTGTGATGTCTATAAAGTCATGGATAAAATGTTTTTACTCAATTCATCTTTAAGTGGCGCGGCTTTAAGTAACTTAAAAGTTACGCCTGACCACGGTGCGATGCTACGTGATATTTATCCGTATATTCATGCAGGATGGCATATGAACAAAAAACATTGGATTTCAATATATGAAGATGAAAACGTAGACTCGGATTTAGTCATTGATCTAGTACATAGCTCTTATGAGCTCGTGGTATCCAAGCTGAATAAACTACAAAGACAGCGAATCGCTGCGCTTAAAGCCATCACCTAAATATGTATTGAATGAAAAAGATTGTTAATTATTCCTATTACATTTTCTAAAGCGCAACCCTATCACTGCATCAAACAGGTCATGGATTTGAACGTATATTGTCTCGGCTAAATAGTTTTTCAACGTTTTCTACGTATTGCCCACTTTGGAACCCAAAATTCGAAACGAAAAGTGAAATGAGACATTTATAGCTGATAAAAAAAGCCCGACATCCTGTCGGGCTTTTTCGTATTGGTTAACTAGGTATAACTCCTGTCGTACCTCACATCCTAGTGTTGAACTTATCATTTTTGTTTTATGTTTTGGAACTTCCTGTTCTCTATGTCTGCATTATATAAAAAATCTTGGGACTGACCTAGACGCAATCCGCTTGAATAGTTGTAAGCAAAAACGTACATGAAAAATAAGCTTAATTAGACTTACCCCCAAAATTATCCGCAGAAATTGTGGATAGTTTTCAGGATGACCGAAGCTGAGCCTTACCCCTTAAAGTTAATTTTTGAGTACTTTAAAATCAAATTAATACCTTTCCATATTAATCTGTCCAAAATACCGCCTATCTTTTCTAAGTGTCACCGACTTAAGGGTGCATAAACATCAATACGATAGAAGGAAGTATAAAGTAGATCATTCCCCACACAACCTAACTAAAAATGATGATGAACGTCATACTAGGACGTTCTCAGATTGAATAAATACTTCATAACAGATGTAATTCTTTCAGATTATATTTTGAGATTCCCCCGATGACTAATAAACAGATCATTCAGTTTGATGAATTTACACGTGAACAGTTGATTCATGCATTAAAGAAATACGCGATGAAAGAGCTTGAGTTAGACCTTGGAAATTTCCCCGCTCAATTTTTATTTGACTTTATTGTCGAGGAGTTTGGGCCCCACTTTTACAATCAAGCCCTAACTGACACCCATGAGTGGTTAGCAGAGCGCTTCGCTTATTTGAATGATGACTTGTTTATTTTGACCAAAGAAAAATTTAAAAAACAAACTAAAAGCTGACTGGAAATATTTATCATTTATATATCAAGATAAATCCTAAAATATCAAAAATCCTATAAAAAGGACTCATATTGAGTCCCTTTCAACATCATCATCTGTGCTTTAGCTCTTCTTCGTCTTCAATGTTTTAAATAAAACAAATAACACGAGGATCCACACAGGAAGCATCAACACGGAAAGCATAAAACCTTGATTCCACATGATATATAAAATCATCAGCATAAACACTAAAACAAAATAATTGCTAAACGGTGCAAATAACGCTGGAAACTTAGTTTGAATGCCCTGCTTTTTCATACTCTGTCTAAATTTAAGATGGATCAAACTGATCATCATCCAATTCAACACCGCCGCGCTGACCACAATATAAATCAGATAACTGAGCGCTTTTTCAGGCAAAAAGTAATTCAACAGCACGCAACCAAAAATCAGTAATGCTGAAAATAAAACAGCCGCAATCGGTGTCCCTTGTCGATTAACCTGCTTAAAAACTTGCGGGGCATTGCCCTGTTCGGCCAGACCTAATAGCATGCGACTATTGGCATACATCCCACTATTACAAACAGAAACCGATGCAGTCAGAATAATAAAATTCAGTAAATGCGCTGCCCAATCAATGCCAATTTGCTTAAAAATAAGCACAAATGGACTTTTATCTAAGCCTCCCAAATCCAATTGATTCCAAGGCACTAAAGACAAAAGAATCGCCAGTGAGCAAATATAGAACAGGAAAACCCGAATCACCGTTTGATTGACGGCTTTTGGAATGTTCTTTTCAGGATCTTCGGTTTCCGCAGCCGCCATACTGATCAGCTCAATACCGCCAAAGGCAAACATCATAAAGGCCAACATATAAAACAAGCCTTCAAAGCCATGTGGGAAAAACCCACCATGTGCCCACAAATTAGTGACGGATGCGGTTGAACCGACATCAGCCGTCAACAACAGGTAAACCCCGAAGATGATCATGGCGATAATCGCCACAACTTTAATCATCGACAGCCAAAACTCAGACTCCGCATACAGTTTGACATTGGCAAGATTGGCCAACGTGATCACCACAAAAAACACCAGCACCGAGACCCACGCAGGAATATGTGGCCACCAGTAATTGACATATTTACCTATCGCGGTCAGCTCAGTCATCACCACTAAGATGTACAGCACCCAGTAGTTCCAGCCCGTTAAAAAGCCTGAAAACCGCCCGCAATATTTAAAGGCAAAGTAGCTGAATGAACCCGTCACTGGCTCATGCACAATCATTTCACCGAGCTGACGCATAATTAAAAATGCAATCAAACCGCCAATCATATAACCCAAAATAATAGATGGGCCAGCAGACTCAATAATATGTGCTGAACCTAAGAACAACCCTGTGCCAATTGCACCACCCATGGCGATCAATTGAATATGGCGGTTCTTTAAACGGCGCTGAAGTTTAGGCGTCTCGCTGCTCAAAACACATGCTCATCTGATAAAAAAATGAATTGTACCGCTTGCACAGACGATCAACCAGTCTTGCCCTTTAAAATCGCAGATTACTCGGTTTCATTTCACCAGTTGGAGATTTAAGTGAACTGCTGATTTTGATTGCCGCTTTGACTCCATCCCATAAAAAAAGCGGATAACCCAAGGCTTATCCGCTTCTACTTTTAATCAAAAAATGAATTAATCTTCAGGATATTCAAAACGGTAGCCTACCCCATATACCGCCTGAACCCATTCATGACGGTTGCCTGTTTCAGCTGCATCCGAAATCTTACGACGTAAGTTCTTAATATGGCTATCAATCACACGGTCAGCCACTTCAAAGCTGTCTGGATTGATATGATCCAGTAGCTGTGCACGTGAATAGACTTGACCCACATGCTCTAAAAACAACTCCAGTAAACGAAACTCGGTCGGCGTTAAGTTTAAAGGCTTTTGTTGATACCAAATGCGTTGTTGCGCTTTATCCATACGGAACAAAGACTGATCTTCAGGCTCAGCTTTACGCTCTAAACGACGTAACACGGCTTGGACACGCGCTACCAATTCTTTTGGGCTAAAGGGTTTACACACATAGTCGTCTGCCCCCATGTTCAAGCCAAGCACACGGTCGATTTCTTCCGTACGTGCAGTGACCATAATAATCGGCAAATCCGACTGTTCACGGACTTTACGGCAAATGGTCAAGCCATCCATACGAGGCACCATTAAGTCTAAAATCATCAGACTCGGTTTACGCTGCGTAAAGCTATCGTAAGCTTCCTGACCATCATGAAACATACTGACTTCAAAGCCCGCTGCTTCAAGATAATCGCGGACCAATTGTGCAAGTTCTACTTCATCTTCAACCAGCATAATATGTTTCATACATACTTCCTTTTGTGTTTCATTTTTTTGGGAACGTTAACTTGCAACGTAAACCACCCAAAGGCGAATGATCAAAACTCAATTCGCCGCCCAAAGCCTGAGCCAGTTTAGCCGATAAAGCCAAACCTAAACCTGTACCACCTGTGCTCCGCGTACGCGAGTCATCGACTCGGTAGAAACGCTCACCGAGTCTTGCTAGTTGCTCATCACTTAAACCATAAGGACTGTCATCGACATAGACCGTCCAATCTGTTGCGGACTGTTCCGTATGGACTCGAACCTGACCACCCGCTTCGGTATAACGAATGCTATTGCCCAACAAATTGACCATGATTTGCTTAAAGCGGTCAATATCAAGTTGTAACTCAGCGCCCTCACCTTCGACACTAATGCTTAAATGGGCCTGTTCAAATTTAGGCTTAAAGTTTTCCACTTCTTGCTCAATCACCGCCCACGGGTTCACGGTTGCAAAGTAACAGTTTAATTGCTGTGCTTCCGCTTGTGCCAAATCGGCCAAGTCATGTGTGAGTTTTTTCAAGCTGGTGACTTGGCGTAACATCGATTCAAAATGCTCAGGCGTTGGTTTTCGAATTCCGTCTTGCATCGCTTCGATCTGCGCTTGTAACACTGCCAGCGGTGTTTTCAACTCGTGCGAAGTATCTGACACCCACTGACGACGCGAAATTTCATGCTGATCTAAAATCACAGCCAGTTGGTTCAGTTCATTGGATAAATCACCCAGCTCATCGTTTCGATTCACTTTAACTTGATGCTGAAAATTACCCTTGGTTAATTCACGCGTACCATTCAACAAGCGTTGAATTGGCGTCTTAAAATAAGTCGCAAGTAACAGTGCAGCAATTAAACTGGCAAAAACGGTTAAACCATAGACCAGTAATAAATAACGCTTTTGGTTACTAAAGAAGTTAATACTCAACGCATCATCTTGATCGAGGACTGGTTTCAGCCCCAAGTACCCCACCACTTGGTTATTCACCACAATAGGACGGAAAGAAACTTGATCATCCGAGGGTTCACCGACCACAAACTGACGCTGCGTATCGTATAAAGATAACCGCGAACTAAGACCTAAACGGTCAGGCGTGGAAATAAACTGTTTTTTACCTGTGTTTTGTTTGCTCTCTTGTTCAATCTCTTCTTTTTTACGATCTGGACGGAACACATTTTGATTGGCGCTGAGTGGGAACTTTAAACCTTCAAAGGGTTGAAACTCAGAAGGTAAATTTTCCTCCAAAGCTTGCAGTTCTTGTTCGGTTAAAATCTGTTTTTCATGTTTGACTTCAGTGGTAGAGACATCACTAAGTAAGGTTTTGGTATTTTCTTTAAAATAACGCTGTTGCAGAGCAATATCGTACTGGCGGCGCAACCACCAACGAGAGAGACGGTCATAATCATCTGGCGCGGCATGTCCTTCAATCTGCAAAATTTGCGCTTGAATGGCATTGCCCCAGTCATGATAAGTGCTATAAACGCCTGCTAAGTTATCAATCAGATGATCGAGCTTTTGCATTTCCACGTCCGCCACATATTTAGCAAAATTCTTTTGCATCGTCCAATGCAGCACACCTAAACTCACCGTGGTAATCACCAAAGTGGTCAGCAATACAGTGAGGAATAAGCGTAAAGCAATCGGTACGCGGCGAATCTTCAAAAGCAATCTCTCGGTCGTTCTTTTGCCTTGTTATTGTATAGAACACTGCATCAAAAAACTCTCCATTGTTTCTACATCTTTATTATTTAATCTTTAATCATCCAAAATGACATGCTCTTGTATGGGGGAGTTGTAGAATGAATAAGATGACAAAAATTGCTTTAGCCACTGCCAGCGTTTTATCTGTAGGTGCGTTGACAGCCTGTCAATCTACCCAAGCACCAAAAGATATGGAGCAGTCGCAACATATGCATAGTCATTATCAAAAAGACCGTCATATGACACCTGAACAACGCGAACAGTTTGAAAAAATGCGTACTGAACGCAAGCAGGTCATGCAAGACATTAAAAAAGCCTGCGATGGCAAAGCAGTGGGTTCAGCAGTCCAAGTTAAAGCAGGTGAACAAACACTAGAAGGCACATGTGCGATTTCATTTAAACCGAACCGTGATGAAATGAAACGTGGTGAACACCGCCCAATGCGTGGTGATCAAGCCGATCTTGGTGAATTCCGTGGCATGCATATGCAGCGTGGCGAACCACTAACCGATGCGAAACGTGCTGAGTTAACTCAGCAATACGATCAACGTTTAGCTGAACGTCAAGCGCGCCAACAAGCTGCGACCAAAGCCTGCCAAGGTCAAACCGATGGTAAAGTCGTGCAGTTAAAAGTCGGCACACAAACAGTAGATGGCAGATGTATCGTTCACTTCCAGCCTAAAGCCCCTGTTTCAGCACCGAATAAGGCTGCTTAAGCCACTTTAAAAAGCATAAATATATAAAAAAGGCGCAAATTGCGCCTTTTTTATTGGACATAACTTTTTACGCTTTTTGACTATTTATGTCATGCCAAAAGCAGCAAAACTGTTTACACTCAGTGCACTTAGCGATTTTGAATAATATTTATTTGACTTTACAGTCACCAAGAAAAGCACCCGAACCGCTTGTACCAAATTAGAAGATGTTGCACGATTAAGTTATTCCAATCCGTGTCAAAGAAGACACGTTTTTATGTTTATTAGGATTATAAGCTGGTTAAACCAGTATTGAGGAAACCGATATGCCACAATACAAAGCGCCCTTACGTGATATGCAATTCGTACTGCATGAGCTATTGAATGCAGAAGAACACTATTCTAAATTGCCTGCATTTCAGGAAACCGTAAGCCGTGAATTGGTTGACCAATATTTAGAAGCTGCTGCAGATTTCTGTGAAAACGAATTGTCTCCAATCAACCAAAGCGGCGACCGCGAAGGTTGTACTTGGAATGATGGCGTTGTTACAACTCCAACTGGCTTTAAAGAAGCGTATCAAAAATATATCGAACTTGGCTTCCCCTCTCTTTCTGCTGAAGAGCAATACGGTGGTCAAGCATTACCTGTTTCTTTGGGTAACGTGATTTCAGAAATGGTCGGTACTGCGAACTGGGCATGGGGTATGTACCCAGGTCTTTCTCATGGTGCAGTTCGTACTTTAGAACATCACGGTTCAGCTGAACAAAAAGATGCTTACTTACCAAACCTTGTTTCAGGTGTTTGGACAGGTACGATGTGCTTAACAGAATCACACGCTGGTTCTGACTTGGGTATTATCCGTACTAAAGCTGAGCCACAAGCTGACGGTAGCTATGCAATCACGGGTGAGAAAATCTTTATCTCAGCAGGTGAACATGACATGGCTGAGAACATTGTTCACATTGTACTTGCTCGTCTTCCTGGCGCACCTAAAGGCACCAAAGGTATTTCTTTATTCATCGTACCGAAGTTTAACTTAAACGCAGACGGTAGTGTGGGTGAGCGTAACGCGGTGCGTTGTGGTTCTATCGAACACAAAATGGGGATCCATGGTAACTCAACTTGCGTAATCAACTTTGACAATGCAAAAGGTTTCTTGATTGGCCCTGAAAACCGTGGCTTAAACTGCATGTTCACTTTCATGAACACCGCACGTATTGGTACTGCTGTTCAAGGTCTTGCTGCATCTGAAGGTGCATTCCAAGGTGCATTAACCTATGCGAAAGACCGCTTGGCAATGCGTTCTTTAACAGGTCCTAAAGCACCAGAAAAAGAAGCCGATCCAATTATTGTTCACCCTGCTGTTCGTAACATGCTGTTAACTCAAAAAGCATTTGCTGAAGGTGGTCGTGCACTGGTTTACTTATTGTCTCTACATGCTGACGTGGTTGAGCAAGGTGCAACGGAAGAAGAGCGTAAATCTTCTGACAACATCTTGTCACTGCTTACTCCAATTGCAAAAGCATTCTTGACTGAAACGGGTTCTGAATCTGCAAAACACGGCGTTCAAGTGTTTGGTGGTCACGGCTTTATTTCAGAGCATGGCATGGAACAAATCGTTCGTGATACACGTATTGCGTGTTTATACGAAGGGACAACTGAAATCCAAGCACTTGACTTGTTAGGTCGTAAAGTTTTGGGTACTCAAGGTGCAATGTTGAAAGACTTCACTAAGATTATTCACAAATTTGTTGAAGCAAACAAAGACAATGCTGCAATGAAAGAGTTTGTTGAACCTCTTGCTGCTCTAAACAAAGAGTGGGGCGACTTAACCATGCAAATTGGTATGAAAGCAATGCAAAACCCAGATGAAGTGGGTGCTGCTGCGGTCGATTACCTATACTTCTCTGGTTATGTAACGCTTGCTTATCTATGGGCACGTATGGCACTTGTGGCTCAAGAAACATTGGCTGCAGGTACAACTGACGTTGACTTCTATAATGCGAAAGTCACGACAGCTCGTTTCTACTTCAAGAAGATTCTTCCACGTGTTCGCTCACACGTTGACGTGATTGCTGGTGGCGTAGAACCGTTACTTGCATTAGATGCAGAGCACTTTGCATTCTAACTAGTTAATAACTAAGTCGATATTCGAAATAGTTGTACTCTTGAGTACAGAAATGAAAAAGGACAGTCATAGCTTTGGCGGTCCTTTTTCTTTATAAATAGAGCGTTATTTCGCTTGGGTCATCTGACAACACTCTCCGTTGTTAATTAAGTTGTCCTAAGTCTACAGAGATTCAAACAATAAACAGGTGAACGAACATGCCAATTTATAATGCCCCACTTGCGGATATGAAATTTATCCTCAATGACGTTTTCAATGCAGATCAGTTCTGGCAGTCTAATGAAAATCTAGCTCATGTAGACAGTGCGACGGCTGAAGCGATCCTCGAGGAAATGGCTAAATTTGCGCAGAACGTAACCCTGCCTTTAAACCGTACAGGTGATGAAGAAGGTGCAACATTTAGCAATGGCGCAGTTACCACGCCTGCGGGTTTTAAAGAAGCGTTTAAGCAATATGCTGAAGGCGGCTGGATTGGCTTAGCGGCTGATGAAGAATGGGGCGGTCAAGGCATGCCAAAAATGCTGACGGTTCTAGCAGATGAAATGCTGTTCGCAACTAACCCATCATTCATGCTCTACCCGCTTCTTTCTGTCGGTGCTGGCATGGCGCTGAACAGCTACGCATCGCAAGAACAAAAAGAAACCTATTTACCTAAAATTTACTCAGGCGAATGGTCTGGGACCATGTGTTTAACTGAGCCACATGCAGGTACAGATTTAGGCATTATCAAAACTAAAGCTGAACGTAACGAAGACGGCACCTATAACATTACAGGGACCAAAATCTTTATTACTGGCGGTGACCACGACTTAGCTGAAAACATCATTCACTTGGTTCTAGCAAAAACTCCTGATGCACCTGCGGGTTCACGTGGTATTTCATTATTCATCGTGCCTAAATTCCTCGTGAATGCAGATGGTTCTGTAGGTGAGCGTAATGCGGCAGGTCCAGGTTCAATTGAACACAAAATGGGGATCAAAGCGTCTGCGACTTGTGTAATGAACTTTGACGGTGCCAAAGGTTACTTGGTGGGTAAAGAAAATGAAGGCCTTGCGGCTATGTTCGTGATGATGAACTACGAACGTTTGTCGATGGGTATTCAAGGTTTAGGCGCATCTGAATTTGCTTACCAAAATGCTGCACAGTACGCAACAGACCGTCTACAAGGTCGTAGCGCTTCTGGTGTTCAATCACCTGCTAAACCTGCAGACAGCATTTTAGTTCATGGTGATGTGCGTCGTATGTTGCTTAATGCACGTGCCAATAATGAAGCATCTCGCGCATTTGCAGTTTACGTGGGTCAGCAACTGGATATCACCAAGTTCTCAACCGACCCTGAAGCTGTGAAAGCAGCCAATGACCGCGTTGCACTGTTAACTCCTATTGCAAAAGCGTATTTAACCGACACAGCATTCCAAGCAACTTTAGACGCACAAATGGTCTTCGGTGGACATGGTTATATTCGTGAATGGGGCATGGAGCAATGTGTACGTGACTTACGTATTGCACAAATCTACGAAGGCACCAACGGCGTTCAGTCTCAAGATTTAATTGGTCGTAAAACCATTAAATGTGGTGGTGCATTCATTGCAGACTACATTACTGAAATCCGTGACTTTGCTAACAGCTTAGATGCGGATCTAAACTTCATTAAAGATGCAACACTCGATGCGGCAACTGAAGTGGAAGAAGTGACCAAGTATATCCTTGAACGTGCTGCTGAAAGTGCAGAGTTCCCGAATGCAGCAGCAGTAGATTACTTACATGCAGTCGGCCTACTCAGCTTTGCCTATATGTTTGCAAGAATTGCCAATGCTGCAAAAGCTAAAGATGGTGACTTCTATCAAAACAAACTGGCACTTGCAGCTTATTTCGCTCAACGTATTTTGCCTGAAATCGACTTACGTATTGCAAAAGTAAAAGCAGGTGCAGAAGTCATCATGAACTTCTCTGAAGACTACTTCACTAGCCAAGCTTAATCGCTTAAACACTGAATAAAAAATGCCTGCTTTGTCAGGCGTTTTTTTATGGCTCAGCTTTATTTTTACTTTTATACGTCATGTGCATGAAATTTGCTTATGATGCAATAAACCACCATCAACATATCAGGAGGCAGCCATGACTAACCGTGACCCTAAAATAGAGAAAATAGAAACCCTCCTCGATAAACTGGGCAATACTGCAGTAGAAAGCTTTCACTATGTGGCTTTATTTATTATTGGCTGTATGGTGATTTGGTCGGCAGGACATACCGTTTATGAGATCCTGACCATTAAACAATATGCCTCAATTGATGATATTTTACTGTTATTCATTTACCTCGAACTGGGTGCAATGGTTGGTATCTATTTCAAAACCAACCACATGCCTGTCCGCTTTTTAATTTATATCGCCATCACTGCGCTCACCCGACTTTTAATTTCCGATATCCAGCATGATCACAAAGCTGATATGGATTTGGTGATTATTACGGGTTCAATTTTAATTATGGCGGTTGCAATCTTGGTAGTGCGTTATGCATCGTGGAATTATCCTTCAGTAATTCGGGATAAACATGCCGACAAGCCTTTACCTGAAGGAAAAACACCACGCCCACAAGATGATGAACTCGCTTAATTTTTTATTGACCACTAAAAAACCCTCTGTCTAAACAACGGAGGGTTTTTGTATCAATCAAAGATTCATTTATTTTGAATCCGGCTCTAAAGCGTAGCGTCCATTTTCATAGATCCAGTGCATACCTTCAGGTGGGTCTGGCAGTCCCAAACGTCGCCAATCGGTAATCAACACATAATCACGGCTTTCAATACTGGAGTCGCCATCCCCATACACATAGCTATTGGTTTCCTGACTATAGGTTGAATAGCTGGGCGCTCGGTAAATAATACTCACACCGGGTCGCATTGGATATCCGCCATGTGGTGGATGGTGCGGAGGTGGTCTGTGATGAGGGGGTTCAATTTGAGGCGGTGATGTAGGTCTGGGCATTGCACCTTGATACGGCCCAGCATAGGTTGGGAAACGCTGGGTTTGCGAAGTCAGCGGTTTTCCATAATAACGCGTCGCTGGTTGAGCAAAACTCAGTGCAGGAAATAAGCTGAGTAAACTTATTCCATAGATTATTTTTAAATATTTCATCATCTTCCTCCACTGAGGTGAATATTATTATTTTAAACCCATTTTATGGATAAAAAATATACAAGCTGTCAATTTTAGATCACTGACCGTTATCACCGCTATAAGGTTTGAAGCAGGATTTCTTTGAAAAGCAAAAAATCGTCTATGTTTTCAGTTTATACTTAATCTTTGTTTATAAATGTATTGGATGAACAATCGTGGCTGAATTAAGTTTTGATCGACTCTATGAATATTTTGGAAAAGTGCCCAGTATTCAAAAAAATCTGATTGATGCTTATGGCACAGATGGCAAAAGTGCATGGTGGTTTAAGTTTCAAATTGATGTAGATCATCCTTTGGCATGGCAAACGGTACAAGAGCTGGGACATGTACTGAACTATATTTCTAAAAATGAGCGCCTACCGACGCAGTTTTTACCTGTGTCACCCCCGCCATATATGAATGGTGAAGCCAAGCAATTCTTGGCATGGGTCATTCAGTGTAACCATGCTGATTTTCCACCCGATGTCATTTGCGACTGGTTAGAAGCACGTCTACCGAGTCCAGTGGAAGATATTGAAAAATGGAAAATCAAAACCGATCTACATGAACTCGATAGCATGACCGATAAAGATTTGGATCAAATCATCCCGCCAAATCCTGAACAGTAAAATCTTAAAAATTAAATCTACCTAAGTCCCTCTTTAGAAAGAGGGACTTTTCATCTTGCACAATATAGGAGAAGTGCCGCTTTTTATGAAACGGCAAAAAATGGGAAAAAATTCGAAATTAAAACGTTGACAAACCACTCCATTCCATAAAGCGGTATAGCCCATATTTGAGTTTTGACTCATCTTTATATTGCTCATAGCCCACACTCATTTGACGACCATTTAAGTTCGACCATGCCCCATCAAAATATTGCTGTGCATCTGTAAACACCGCTGCGTTAGACTGGCCAATCACACGTAAATTGGTCTCCAAGTTATAATTCTTCAAATTCCGTGCGGTAAAATTCGCTGAACCTAAAATGAGCTCTGCTTCTTGCGCATGGCGTTTTAAAATCATTTTGCTATGACACTGCTCTCCTTGAGTATTACACCACCGCACTGTAATACCTGCATCGTTAAGCTCAGACGCAACTTGACGATTAGGAATTCCATTCTTTTGACGACCAAATGCATCTTTATTGGGGTCGAGTAAAATCCGAAGTTTAACGCCGCGCTTCTGTGCATCTTTTAAAGCATTGATAATTTGACGCTCAGACAAATAGAACATCGCCAAATCAATCTGATCATTGGCTTTTGCGCTATTCAACATATTGAGTGTTGCATCTAGGATTGCTTTTTCAGTCAGTACCTGTACTTGAGGCTGCGATGGATTTCCTGCAATTTCGCCCAGAATCACCATTGGTACATCGCCCTGAGACATATGTGCTACAGTTTGCTCTGTTTTCAAGACATCAATTGCGGTATTGCCTGTCACCAACAGCGCCACATTGGAATGTCGCGAACTGCCATCATGCGGATTCGCAGATGTGACCAAGGTTTTCCAACCTTCCGCGGTATCGACCACCAATGTTTTGCGGTGATTGGCTTTAAAGTTAAATAAGTTTAAATAACTACGTAGGGTAATTTTTTCATCCCCAAACGGGTTTCTTAACCAACCGCCGTCGGGATTATTGCCTGCATTTTGACAACAGATATACCAAAAACCTGACCAAATAGGGTTAGAAGCACGTAGCGGACGTAAATCGGTTTCAATCACATCCACGCCTGCCTGACGCAATTTACGGTAATGCTCAGGTAATAGCCCGCCATATACCGAGTTAATCGGGTCGGTGATGACTTTGATTTCAATATTTGGATGTAAGCTTCGCTTGACAATCAACGCATCGGTCAGCTGCCGAGTCAACGCCCGTTGTGATGCTTGAGATGTCCCCACTTCATCATTAAACAAGAACATATCCAACACAATCGTGGTTTGTGCATCTTCAATCAGTTTAAACACTGCGTTGAAAATATGATGATCTTGTTGCTGCTTGCCTTGTGCATCGATATAGGTTTGATCTGCAATAAATTTGACATCGGCATGACGTAACTTGCCCGTATAGTCCAGCCCATCAGGCAGTGGTTTAACGCTATGGTAAACTGCGGAGATTAAATAAGTCAGAGCCAATAAACCCACCACGACACCGACATAACGGGTCGATGTCCAGTTGAGCTTCTGATGTAATTTTCGAAAGATACGCATAACAAAAAACCTAATCCAATATACTCAGACTAGGTTTTATTGTTTGATTTTTCAAGAGGATTTCTGTTGTCAATGTTTTGGTAGCCTCTCCCTAACCCTCTCCTTAAAAGAGAGGGAGCACCTCCTCTTTACGGAAAAAGTTGGGGTGAAGCTTGAAATAGCACCTTAGAAACTAAAGTCCAGTCCAATTGTGAAGTTACGCCCCACTTGTGGAAGGGTCGATAAGAAAGAAGTATGCGAATAAACCGTCTCATCTAAGAGGTTATTGGCTTTGAAATACACGCGATAGTCATTGCCCTGCATATACTGACCATTATACGCCAAGCCGAGATTCACCATGTTATAGCCCTGTGTTTCCGTCTCATAGCTTGCAATTCGATCTTGCTCAAACACATGGTAGTACTCTGCCGTTCCTGACCACGTGTCACTAAAGTTCGCATTCACTTTTGTTCCTAAACGGCCAGCAGGCACCCGTGGAGCATTTTCATTGTCAATTTTGCCACGTACATAGTCACCAAAGACACTCATTTTACACACATCATTGATGGCATAAGACGCTTCTGCTTCAGTCCCATAAAAACGCGCTTTGTCTTGGGTGTAGTCTACTAGGCGGAAGTTTTCGTATCGGTCTGCGGTTTGAGCATAAATGTAGTTGTCATACCAGTTGTGGTAAACATGAACGTGATAATCAATTTTATCCGTATCGTAATGGAAACCTAACTCTAGGTTATTGGACTTTTCGACATCGAGATTTTCATTGCCACGCTCGTAGGTATTGGTTGCAAGATGCTTACCATCAGCATAAAGCTCTTGCGCCAAAGGTAAACGCTCTTGATGTGATCCAACCAAAGACAGTTTATAGTTCGGTGCAAACATCCAATTCACAGCACCCGAATAGGACACGGCATAATCATCATAGTCTTTTCGATCAGATTCAATATCAATCGTCTGCTGATCGACACGTGCCCCTAACTCAAAATGGAAGTCATTCCACTGCTTGTGTTCTAAACCAAACACGCTCCACTTTTGCGTCTTGGTCGGTTCTAAAATAGACTCTTCACCCGTGATATCTAATTTTTGTTGATTGTACTGTACGCCAACCACACCTTCCCAATCCACAATCGGCTGATGCACCATTTCTAGACGCGCATCATAACTCTTACTTTTAAAGGTAGTTGCAACACTATCGCCTTCAATTTCATCATGTTGGTAGTCGGTATAACTGGCATGGGCTCGTAACTTCTCAAACCCTGCAAGCGGATTTAAGATTTCTGTACGGAAATCATAACGTTCCGACTTCAAGTCAACCCAAGGCCCTGTCTCATGTTCGTCCCCATAATCTTCCTCACCACATCCAATTAATAAATTACCTGATACAGTGCAACTTTCATATTCATGGCTGTGCCCAGGTAAACCGTATTGATCTTGACGGTTGGTATAGGCGATACCCGCAAAACTACGCTCACCAATCCATGAACCACCAACGCTGACCGTTTTGCCTTTGGCAAAGGTATTTCCGACACGACGTTCTTTTTCGAGTTCACCCTCATGCTCATGGAAATAGTTCGGTGCAATATAGTCATTCGCTTCACGCTTTGAACCTTCAACCCGTAGAGCAAACTGACTGCCCAAAGCAACCGTCGCCCCAGCACTGGCCAACTTTTCATCACTGCCAGAATTGTAGCGTAATCCCGCAGTACCTTCTAGACCTTTTTCAGGCATGCTGGTTGGAATTTTTTGATCGGTGACATTGACCAAACCGCCCACGGTGCCTGCACTGTATAACAGGGTTGAAGGGCCACGGATGATTTCAATTTGCTTGGCCAAAATCGGATCGACCGTCACAGCATGGTCTGGCGATAAAGTCGAGACATCAGCGGTTTCTGAAGCATGTTGTAAAACTTTCACGCGTGGGCCATCTTGACCTCGAATCACGGGTCGACTTGAACCTGAACCATACTGATTTGAATATACCCCCAACTCATCGGCCAAAGCATCCCCAATGGTCGGTGCACGTTCTTTTAAGCTTTTTTGTTCGATAACCTGATCGGCGACGGCAAAATCAGCAGCGGTCTGAACGAGTGGATGTGCTTGGCTGGTCAACGTTTCAAGTTGTTGTGTTGTTGTGTCATCTGCAAAAACGGCAGGTGCGACCACCGCCAAAATAGAGAGCGTTATCAAATTTTTATGGAAAGCCATGGAACTCACTCAAGCGTACAATTTTTGAATATTGTTATAATATAACATTTCAAATTCATTGCAATAAAAAACATTCCAATCGCAGAAAAAAGATAAACTGCCCTATCCATCTAAGTCGATGTCAACGCCAACAGATCAATGCCCTTTACCATTTCACATGCCGTTCTCGCGCCCCCTTTCGCCAAACTCAGTGGTGACCGTTTACCGATTGCTGCCATTGCCATTGGCAGTATGACCCCCGATCTTTATCGACTGTTTACACAAGCCAATTCAAATACTACCCACTACTGGACTTCACTGATTCACCCCGATCTTTGGATTGGACTCAGTTTTTGTGTTTTGTGGTACGCGCTATTGCGGCCCTGTTTTTATCGTTTTTTAGGTATTCAGCATGAGTTAAGGCTGAGCAGTATGCTGCGTTTTTTTAAATTTTCTGTGGCCGTTATTCTCGCAATACTGCTCGGCACGGCTACGCATCTGTTATGGGACGGACTCACCCATGTTGATCACCGAACTTTGTTCGGACATGAGTTTCTAAGCCAGAAGATTCCTTTGTTAGGGCACTATTATCCGCTACATCGCATTTTACAAATTGGCACATCGGCACTGGCCCTCCCCTTGTTGGCGTGGATGGGTTGTCGCTATTACCAAACCTATCAGCAACATTTTCCAGTGAGTTTAAAAATCAAACGCTTTGCAATTGGACTGTTCATACTGAGCCTTTTAGGCGGTTTAGTCAGTGTTTGGGACTATGCACGTTATATCCCCACGCAAGTGTGGCAGTCAGACCTGTATTATTTTACAGGGCGAAGTATTAATGAGTTTAGCCAAGTCGCTTTACTGATTTTAATCTTTGGCTGCATTCTGTTTTTATTTTTAGATCGAGACTATCGTTTAGGCTGAATTTAGATCAATGCTTAAATGCTATTTCATGCCTTTTTTAAGCTATACCTTGAGAGTCAATGCCCAAAGAGGCATAATCCTACCTTTATTTCTGGCGGTACGCTGTTTACGTATTCGCTACCTTTAGCCATATAGTTGGATTTTTAACGCCATGATGCGAACTCATTACTGCGGTTCTTTAACCGAAACTCAAATTGATGAAACAGTAACTCTCTGCGGTTGGGTACACCGTCGCCGTGACCACGGTGGTGTCATCTTCCTTGATATGCGTGACCGTGATGGTCTTGTGCAAGTGGTTATTGACCCAGACACTCCTGAAGCATTCGCAACTGCAGACAAAGTACGTTCAGAATTCGTATTAAAAATTACAGGTCGTGTACGTCGTCGCTATGCAGGCACAGAAAATGCCAATATGGTGAGCGGTCAAATCGAAGTTTTAGGTAAAGAAATCGAAGTTCTTGCTGCATCAGAAACTCCGCCGTTCCCATTGAATGACGACAACACCAATATTTCTGAAGAAATTCGTTTGAAATACCGTTTCTTGGACATCCGTCGTCCTGAAATGTTAGATCGTTTACGTTTCCGTTCTAAGCTAACCAACCTCATTCGTAACTATTTCGAAGACAATGGTTTCTTGGACGTTGAAACTCCAATTTTAACCCGTGCAACGCCTGAAGGTGCACGTGACTACTTAGTGCCAAGCCGTGTTTCAAATGGTAGCTTCTACGCACTTCCACAATCACCACAGCTGTTCAAACAATTGTTGATGGTGGGTGGTATCGATCGTTACTACCAAATCGCAAAATGTTTCCGTGATGAAGACTTACGTGCAGACCGTCAGCCTGAATTCACCCAAATCGACGTTGAAACATCGTTCATGAGTGACGATGACATCATGGATTTAATGGAAACCTTGACCGTTAAGATGTTCAAAGAACTTCTTGATGTTCAATTCGATAAATTCCCACGCATGACGTATACAGATGCTATGCGTGACTATGCATCGGACAAACCAGACTTACGTATTCCTTTGAAATTGGTTGACGTTGCAGACCTGATGCAAGAAGTTGAATTCAAAGTATTCGCAGGTCCAGCGAAAGATCCTAAAGGCCGTATCGTTGCATTACGTGTTCCAGGTGCAGGCTCTTTACCACGTAGCCAAATCGATGAATACACGAAATTTGTCGGCATCTACGGTGCAAAGGGTTTAGCGTACATTAAAGTAAACGAGCTTGAAAAAGGTATCGAAGGCTTACAATCTCCAATCGTAAAATTCATCGAGCCAATCGTGCTTGATCTCTTGAAACGTGTTGGTGCAGAAAATGGCGATATCGTGTTCTTCGGTGCAGACAAAGCTAAAGTTGTGAACGATGCCATGGGTGCTTTACGTATTAAAGTCGGTCATGACTTGAAAATGTCGACTTGCGAGTGGGCACCGCTTTGGGTGGTTGACTTCCCAATGTTTGAAGAAACAGATGATGGCAAATGGACCTCTGTTCACCACCCATTCACACTGCCTAAATCAAGCGTTGAAGATGTGAAAAATAACCCAGGTGCTGCACTTTCTGTGGCGTATGACATGGTGTTAAACGGTACTGAAATTGGTGGTGGTTCACTGCGTATTCATAACCTAGAAATGCAAAAAGCAATTTTTGAAGCTTTAGGTATTGGTGAAGAAGAAGCAGAAGAGAAATTCAGCTTCTTACTCAACGCATTACGTTACGGTGCTCCTCCGCATGGTGGTTTAGCATTCGGTCTAGACCGTTTAGTCATGCTCATGACGGGTGGCGCGTCTATTCGTGACGTGATTGCATTCCCGAAAACCAAAACTGCTGAATGTCCATTAACGCAAGCGCCTGCACCAGTTGAATCAAATCAACTACGTGATTTGGGTATTCGCTTACGTGAAAAACCAAAAGCTGAAGAAACCAAATAATCTTTAGATTTTGATTAAAGAAACCCTGCCATGTGCAGGGTTTTTTCATTCAAGACAAGACCATCCATTCCATAGATATTTTTTAGCTTCAAATTTTCCAAAATTTCCTTTGAACTTTTGATCTATCCCCCTTACAGTGATTCACGATAGTCTATATTTTATTGCAGCAGTTCTTGCACTAAATCATTCTGTTGATTTATTCATTTATTTTGTTCTTAAGACGCTCATCTTTTTTTGATTTTATCTATCTTAGATTTTTAAGTCTCTTTGCAAAATTTTCTCTCATCTCATCTTTTCAAAAGATTTCTGAGTCAAAATATGGCTATTTATTATCTACTTAAAATCATCTCACTTTTTCCCTTGTCCTTTTTACAATACATCGCACGCGGAATTGCACACCTGCTTTACTATAGTGACTCTTCAATTAAGCGTATCACCACCATTAATCTGCAGTTGGCCTACCCTGAATTCGACCCAATAACACTCCAAAAACGCGTTCATCTCAGTATTCAAAGCCAGTGTCAGACCTATATCGAATTTTTAAAATGTTGGGGTATGTCACCACAATACAACTTAGAGTTATTAAAAAATATTCATGGTGAATCCGTTCTCACAGAGGCTTTAGCCAATAAAAAAGGCGTAATTGTGGTCATTCCGCATTTTGGCTGTTGGGAGCTGTTAAATGCATGGTTAAATGTCTATACGCAACCAATGATCATGTATAAACCCTATAAAATTAAAGGGATTAACCGCTATATTTTAGCTGCACGCCAAAAGTTTAATGCCACACTAGTTCCCACCGATGAAACAGGTATCCGCAGTATCTTCAAACACTTGAAACAAGGTGGGCTGACCGTGATTTTACCGGACCATCTACCAAAACCTAGCGGTGGTATTTATTCATATTTTTTCCAGCAAAATACTTTGTCCACGACACTTGTCTCTAAAATGGCGGCTAAAACGCAATGCAATGTGATTGGATTAAGTTGTATTCGTAATGCTGGCGCAGAGGGTTTTGATGTGTACTGTACTGAGTTATCTCAAGATATTTTATCGAAAGATCTACAGTTATCTGTGGACAGTTTAAATCTTGCCATGCAAGACATGATTAACCAAGCACCTGAACAATATATATGGTCCTATAGACGTTTTAGAAATTGTTATGGCAATATCAATGCTTATCGGATACAGCCACCAATGTAGGCTCCACAAACCAGCACGTGATTTCAAGAATTTTGAAAGAATAATTTATACTATTTCCTAACGGCCTGAATAGAATACTTTTATTCATTTGAGATCAATTCTCAGCAGTGGCATAATAGCGCACTGTTTTAGATAAGTTGTGAGCAACCGAATGGCTATGCGTCCTGAAGTCCGTCGTCGTGGTATTGTGCTAATTGTTTTTGCAATCGTACAGTGGTTTTTCATGCGCTATATTTTAGACAATCAATTATTTAATTTAACCACCTATGACCGCATTGTCTTTTTCTGTGTAAGTAGCCTTGCAGGTGCTTTTGTCATTTTTGTCGGCTTAATTTATATGGTCTTGAAAGGAAATGCGGATAAACCTAATTAGGGCCCTTTAAAAAGTAAATAAATACTTACTTTTTAAAGGGAATTTACAAAATTTATTTATTCAAAATTTCTTTAAAAATTGGCGTTAACAGTTTATTACCATACTCACTTAAATGATCACCATCTCGATATATGGGTCTTCCATTAAATTGACTGATGCACTCTCCATTTTTACATAAGATTTTGGCAGGATCTAGAACCTTTGCATTGCATCGTTGAGCACTGAAGTTAATGGCATCTCTAAATTTTCTAGATCTCTGCATATAACCTATATATGGGACAGAAGTTACAAATTTAGTTCCAAGAAGCTGGTTTCTAGCTAACATTTTGGGGACATGATTCGGCATTTCTGGGATAGGTTGCACAATATATAGCGGGTTTGTTTTTGTTATTTGGCAGAACGTCTCTTCTAATTTCAATGAAAAAATCTCAAAAACTTTTAATCTAGGCATCTCTAGATCATTATTAAAGTAAATTGCAGGTTTTTCATCTTCCACCCTACGTCTAGATGGATCTGTCTCTCCATCAATATATAAGGGAAATCTTGCAATTAGAATGATAGGAACATTTTCAAACTTTTTTGAGTTGATGAAATTAAAGCGTTTTTGATTAATCTCAGCACATTTATTTTGATGACTGCGAAATTGAGCATCAAGTAAAAGTGGGCATGCATCATTTGTTATGAACAATATACCTTCGTGATTAAGGTTTAAACTGGCTGATACAGAGGTGCTGAGCGCTGTCGCATGGCTATCACCGATCACAATGGCCTTTATTTTTTTATCATTTCCAATTTTGCAAATATTTGAGGTTTGAATATTTTCATTACAATCATATGGATTCATATCTTCAACCTCAGAAAGTATACTTAGTACTTTATCTGAATAATGGAATTTCATCCCATCAGTTTCTTTAATAATATATCCACAAGCTAAAATAATTAGAAAAATATATAAAGGCGTAATTTTATAAATTTCTCTCCATGAAGAATATCTAGGGAAATTGATTTTTTCAATAAGTTGATAACTTAAACACCCGAGTAAAATTGAAAGTGGTATTCCATACATCCACCAATCAGGAAGCACAAAGTAGAATCCAAAGACAGCCAATGGCCAATGCCAGACATATATTGAATATGACCATTTCCCAATGTAACTAAAAATAGGATTGCTAATCAATAAATTGTTCTGGTAATTGCTTACAATAATAAGATAGGCTCCCAATACTGGAATCAATGCCATATAGCCTGGCCACGGTGTATCTTTTGAAATCAAAAAATACGAAGTGCCTATTAAGATTAGTCCGAAGCACTGTGTGCTGATTTGTTGTAATTTATTCTTTAATGACCAAGGGTAGAGGAATGCTAATCCACCAAATAACATCTCCCAAGCACGGCTGGTTAGTAAAAAGTAAGCTGTTTTACTGTCTTTGTATGTTGCATACATACTAAAGATAAAACTTGCTATAAATAAACTAATTACAGCACGCTTAAGATTAGTGAAATTTAAATATTTCTTCAGTGTAATAATGATAATTGGGAAAAAAATATAGAATTGCCATTCTACAGAAAGTGACCAAGTATGTAGCAACCATTTAGTATGTTCTGCTGTATCGAAATACCCACCACCTTCCGCAAATAAAAGGTTTGAGATGAATAAAGCGCTTTTTTCAATCTGTTTGCCCAGATCACTGTAATCTGTAGGTAGTAAGTAGAACCAACCAAAAACAATTAATACTGTGGATACTGCGGCAAGTACTGGAATAATACGATTAGCGCGAGCATTGTAGAATTTGAATAAGTTAAAAGAGTCTTTCTCTACACCATTAAAAATAATGGAGGTCATTAAAAAGCCTGAAATGACAAAAAAAACATCAACTCCAGCAAATCCACCAGGTAACCATTGTGGCTTGAAGTGGAAAAGTACAACTGCAAGAACTGCAATTGCACGAAGTCCATTTATATCGTATCTAAAGTTCATTTATAGCAACTTATTCAATTACAGAATGCTGAATTTTCTCAGCAAAGAGGAGAGATGTGATTCAAGAATATTATTGCGATCACTAAGAAACAAGTACCTTCTATAAAAGATGTAAGGCAATCTATATCGAAACACACCTAGCATCTTTATGCAGATAATAGCAAAATCATAACCTCACTCAAGAATACTGCATTTCATGTGGTTCAGTCCTTGTTCAACATTATGCAAATCATTCGATAAAAGTAGGTTTTTCCTAAATCAAACTTTATGTATGGCTAGCACATAAAGTTTTGTCACTTACATTCTCTTCACTTTTATGGGAAAGATTCATAAAAATGAACACAAAAATAAAAAATTATATAAATAATAAATATCTATATTAAATCCTGAAGTTCTAACTGTATATTGATCCCCAATTGTTTCGTACGAGCATTAACAACAGCATGTCGAGTCAAAATTTTCCGTGTACTTTTAGCTAAATTTGTTGAACGCATAAACCAGCGGTAAAAAGCATTCCTACGCTGATATTTTTGAACCCAACGCTTATCACGACTGGCCTGTAAGTGCTCAATAGCAGGCTTTACAGAGTCTCCATATGCTTTTCGAGAGGTATCAAAAATGAAAGTATACTCAGGAGGAAGATTTTTCAATGTAATTTTCTTTTCTTCTACCCACTCAAGTATCAACTTCTGAAGAATAATTTGATCCCACACATCAGGTTCAGCCAACATCCTTTTCTCCCACTCATCCATAAGAAGGTATGCATTAGGCGTATTATTGATGAACATTGTCCCACTTAATAATCGATTACCATTAATAAAATGAATTGCAATATCTTCAGTAATAGAATTAAAATACGGTTTAATATCCTCCAGAATAATTGCATCAACATCAATATAAAGAACTGGCTCTTTTAATTTTCTATGAAATTCAGCAATAAAAGAAGGCTTTAATGCAATAATTCTCTGCCATTCATCTTGAGGTAGGCTTTCAAAATGAAATTTTATTCCAAATTTTATTGCAGAACATTCTAAAATTTTGGCATGTTTCGTATAAAGACTATCATCCGTATGAAATCCAAAAATTGTTAGCATGAAAGCCCTATATATATAAATAATAAAGAATAATCTTAAATAGTCATTGGGGCTTCGTCAACGAATAGGAAGTTCAAAATAACCAAATTACATAAATTCAGATAGCCAGCAATACTATCTGAATTTAATTTTAACAATATATTCCACCTTCCTAAAGCGTATCAGTTGAGCTAAAAACCGCCTAAACTCTTTTGTAAACTTACCTTTAAGCGTTAACCTTTCCTCAACTTTAGAAATATTTACTTTTCTTAATTTACGCTCTTGTGCTAAATAACTAGGTAGACTGGTTTTGCCTCTCATTAAGATAAAATCTTGGACAGAAAGCGCTGGTAACATTTGATAAACCTTATGTTCACCACTCACTAGATAGTCTTTAAACATAATATGATCGATTGGAATTAACTTATTATATTCTTTAATAAAAGCCAATAATGCACGAGCACCCTGATTTGACAAAATATAGCCCCCCTGTCCCCATATTCTTTGATTTCAAAGCAACCAATTTTCGAGTAGATGACAGGATACGCTTTGAATAAATAGAAGCACTTACTTTGGGATAAAATGCTTCTACTTTTATGATATGACTATCTTTTGGAACCGACACTCGGTTCTAGCTAGAAATAGTTGCCGCCTGTTGTCCTAAATGAATATCATCTTCAAATATACCAATGAAGTCTAGATTGTCATCACTGCTTTTTACCACAGTACAACATAGCTTAATAAACAACCAATTTCACTAAGCTTTAAGTCTAAGCTCCCGATATCTAAAAATAAATCTTTTGCTACCCGATCAATTAAATCAGGAGTAATTGCATTAAAAAAAACTGAATACTATTCCTTACTTACTAAATTCCGATGTAATATGTTCATTCTCGGAAGCCAGACTAATAACAAAGTTTTGCATAATTGTGACTGAACGATTGTACAACTAAAAAGGATTCATATGAGCGTAATCAATTAGTGTACAGCATTTCGCCCAAGATTCATACAATCTTGAACTACCAATTACCCTATCTTACTTTCAAACGCGTCTTATCTCATCTCACAACCAACACTCCTAAGTATATGATTTTAATAGTGAAAAAAATAAGGATCTTCAATACACTAGAAAAGTTAAAGTACTATAATTACAATAGTAATTTAAACATGGGTATGCAGTTTATCGAAGATAACGATTCTCTTTTAATTGCATTAATTTTTATAATTTATGAAAAGTGTTATCAAGATGAATAATGAAGTAATTCAAGTATTTGTAGGTTGTGATCCCAATAATTGTGACTTAGAACAAATGATGGTTCTTGAATATAGTCTTCGTAAGCACACTTCGCATCCTGTGAATATTACTTGGATGCAACTGAGTCATGACACAAACAGCCCTTGGTATACCAATCAGGAGACTGGTGAGGGATGGCGTACTGAAAAATGGGCTACTCCTTTTTCTGGTTTCCGTTGGGCCATTCCTGAATCGTGTAACTTCGAAGGCCGCGCAATTTACATGGATGCCGACGTCATTGTACTTTGTGATATTGCAGAACTTTGGTCTCATCCAATGCAAGACGATGCCATTGTTATCGCTAAGGGCGGCAAAAGCTCAGCGCGTCTATGTACTTGTGTATGGGATTGTAAAAAAGCCAAACAATATCTTCCAGCATTGAAAGACATTCAATCCAATCCAGATGCACATAAGAATTTAATGCGCCTTCTAAAAGAAAAACCAAATCTCGTACAACCTTATCAAGATTCTTACAATAATATTGATGGCGAAGGAATGTCGATTGAACAAATCAAAATTCTACATTACTCAGATATGGGCACGCAGTTCAGTCATATGTATTCATTATCTCGTCTTGAAGCAACAGGCCAAAAGCACTGGTTTGATGGTGAAATAATGCCTCACCCTAGGGCAGATCTAATAGCACTTTTTGATCAATATTATGACGAAGCACTAACTGCTGGATACAAACCAGAACAATATATGATTGAACCTTTTGGTGCTTTTACCAAAGCAACTCAAGCCAACTATCACGGCAATAAAATTACACGTCCAGGGCAGAAAGAATCTTGGTTCACTCAGAAGCTCAATAAATTAAAGTCTAAACTCAATAGCAACAAATTTAGACTAGATGACTAAAACTTAAAGTGACTGCTTTAGTCACAACTTAGCCAATTTTTTAAAACGTTCAACCTGAATGACTTGTTTATGATTCCTAAAAAGCTACAGACCTTACAATTATTTTTTTCAAACTTGTGTTTTAGAAGCATTTATAAAGTCGTTTATAAATTAAGTCATTCAAATCAATACAAACATAATCGCCGTTTTTGGCCGTATTATCAGGTTGAACGTGATACTGAAAATGGCTTACAAAAACTTTTTTTCAAACAGAAGTTGGTCGTCGATAATACGCAAGCTATTTGTACAGAAAATAAACCATGCATGATGATTGCAACTGGGCCATCAGTACAACGGATCCCTCCCGAAGCTTTTACCCGCTCCGACATAGATTATATTGGATTAAATGGCGCAATTTCGATGCCTAATGTTGCGTTTAAGCATTATGTCATTATTGACCATAATTTCGTTGAGAGCCGTTTTGATTTGGTGTTGAAAGTCCTCAATAGCAATTGTACGTTTTACACTACACCACGTTGTTTAGACCAGATTTTAAGAAAAGTTTTATTTCAGGATATCCAATGTAACATTAGAGTCGTAGAACCTATTACTCGCGGTGAAATTGAACCAATCTTACAGCCTAAAAAAGCGGTCGACATGCAAAAAAGTTATTTCTATACCAACAATCAATTGGGTTTTTCAACTCAAATATATACCGCGATCTTTGATTATTTTACTGTAGCCTACGTTGCACTACAGATTATTCACTCACTCCGCTATCAAGAGATTTACTTAGCTGGGTTAGACATGAATAATTTTTCCCAGCCCCGTTTCTATGAGAGTGCTGAAAATAAACAACCAACGCTTTTAGACAGATCATTAGATTTCACATTACCAGCTTTCGACTTAGCGGCACAGTTTTTTAAGGCTCAAGGAATTACCGTATATAACCTTTCTGAACATAGTGCTGTGGAAGCATTTCCAAAAGTAAATGCAAAGGACTTATTTAAATTCCAATAAAATACACCCGATTCAAGGCTATTTTTTCGAGTGCTGACTAAAAATCCAAAAGTGAGTGCTTGAAATATTGCCCTCGCGCAAAATGCTTATCCAATATCTGACGCTCTTTCCCTGCAAGTTTTATGAGATTCGGATACTCATCTGGAGCCTCACAAATAGCCAGATCAATTAGGGTCTTTTCCTTGACCCATTTATTCTTCACTTGATAGAAAAATGCATTCTCATCACAATTGATTAAAACCATACTCGGCGATATATCACGCATCACTTTCTGACATGCAACATAAGCCACGAGGTATTCTAAGCGACCTATATGCTGGAAATAATCTTGAGAATTATCATAGTTAGATTGAATATATTGAATATATTGTTTTGGCCCGATTTCAATAGCGCTAAAGAGTTCCTTAAACCATAATTGATAAAATGGATTGTGTGCTACGCTAGCCAGCAACCAGTTTTCGATTACTGGATAATCAGCTAATATGGTATTTTTTTTCCGATAATAGGCAAAACTTTGCGTTTGTGTTTGCTGGATGAGCTTTTCAATCCAATCTAATTTTTTATAAATAATAATACTCGCATCCAACCAAATTCCACCATAATGATAAATTAGGTCGAACCGAATTAAGTCTGCACGTTGTTGAGATGTTGCCTTCTGCAAAATAGGTGAAGTTAAATCAAAACTTATAAAATCCGCAACATTCTTTGGATTTAATAAATTCACGGTATAGTCAGGATGTAATTTCTCAATACGATCAATACAATGCTGAACCAAAGCTGGCATATTCCCTTCCCAATAGATCCATATCTTTTTAGGTAATTGAATGCCTTGATTCTCTAGCTTAGCCTGTAAAACAATCTGATCTGCATAGTTATCTATGGCATCACATTTATTTCGTTGTTTTAAATTAAGCAGTGTATAAAACTTTAAAATATAAAATAACTTTTTAAAAATTTTCATTTTAGTCGATCATTTAGCCTTGTATCGAAACACCTTAGGACAATTACAAATACTTATGCTTCACTGCATAAAATTTGTCGCGCCACATTCGTTTTTGTTTTTTAATCCCATAAGAAAAGCTTCGACCTTCTTTTTCTTTACGAGAAATTCCTTGTGCGGCTACAGTTCCCAAAATATCACTGTCTAAACCAGCGGGCCTTACCAAGGCTGGCCATACACTCAAACCTTTACCATTTTTACTGAGCCAGGTTTGGAAGAAAATATCAACAGGCATGGTCATTGATTTTCCTGCTTGTATAAATGCTTCTGCACCTTTGCGCGACCAAACTAAACCGAGACCACGAATAGGAAAATAAAAAGCGTGCCATAAACTCATGCCATCAATATTCGTAATATCTTTGCTCAGTTTTTTCTTTTTGGCTGCAATATTAATCAGATACCAATCCAGCTCTTTATGCTGATCGAGATACTCAATCACACCATCAAGTTTGTCTTTGAAGTCTTGGTTGATTTTCATATCATCTTCAAGTACCACCAAATAATCAGCATCCGTACTTAAAAATTGTTCCGCACAGCCATAATGACTTAAATAGCAGCCCAATTCTGAATTCATCAATCTGCGACCGAGTACGTCGTTCGCCCCTTGATCATCGTAGTTTGCAAATTCAGTTAAATCTTTACCACGACCATCGACTGCAGAAAAGCGCTCAAAAGGCCAGTTGACTTGATTCAGCTGCTGCGTTGCTCGCTCAAGTCGTTCTTGACTGCCATCCAAATTAATCAAATAAGTAACAACTTTCATGATGGACTCTTAAAAGCAATAGATTTAGGTAAATAGTCTTTAAATTTCAAATTCAAAGCTGATGATATTTTTTGAAATTGTTTCTCTTCAAATTGATCTAAACTTTGGATACAACCAAATTTAACATTAGAATTATTCAAATTTTTTAAAAATAATTCAATTGATGTTTCATTTTTCAAATATGCAATTTCGATATCATTGAAAAGCTCAGCTTGTTTGTACTTAATTTTTAAATGATTATTGAGCCCTACAGGTAAAAACTGTAAGGCACTACGAAAACGATAGGAAATTTGCTTTTCTAAAACAGATGGATGGGCTTCAAAGTATTTTTGAAATAATATTTTATCTAAAACATGTGGTCGATGATGAATCTCAAAATAGCGGCTCATCCCACACAACTCCGCACTCAACATCTGAGCAACCGTATATTTAGGCGCTAAGGGTTTAGCAAAATATTTATTCAACCCTTTACGTATATTAAATTTAGTTTTAACTAATAAATTATTAGACCAGTGCCCATAAATCTTAATATAATCATCGAGCAAGAAATCACTGATTTTAGATGGTGCATTAAAGAAAAAATCGTCATTTAAATAAATGAAATATTGCGATAAATTTGGAATATTCCAAAGCATCGTTTCAATTGTAAGTGAATTGAAAGTAGGTAAATACTGTTGGTAATTTCTAAATATTTCTTGATGATCAACCACTTGAATTTGACCAGAGCGACATAGCCCCTGCGCTTCAAACTCCCCAACAAAACTCGGCTGTTGGTGATCAGTTATAATGTAAATCGTTCCACAATACGGAACATATTTCAGAATTGAAGCAATCGAAAAATAGATTTCATCATTATGGGCAAATCGAGTGTCTTCCGCTGCACCTTTTACAACATTTTCAGGTTGAAATTGTTGACGTTTCAATCGATGATTTTCATCACTTCCATCAACCCAAGCAATAACAAAATCTAGTTTTTTCATAATTTTCTAATCAAAAGTAAACCAACATTGGGTTTTTAATGCCAAGCCTCTTTAATCCAATCTGATGGCAAGACGTAACGATACCACTTGCCACCACCACCATTTACTGCATCAGGTGGATTAATTTCCCCATGGAAAACAATAATTTTTGCACCTTCGGGTTTTACGGGTGCTTTAAAGTACGCCAAAGGTATTTTTTGCAAGCAATGATACTTATAACTTTTACACCAACTGTCAGGCCAGTAAGAGAGCTTTTTCTCTTGATCGACATACCAAGACAAATAAGCTTGCTCATTGCGGAACTTTTGACGAATTTCATCAAAATGCTCACGAAAATATGGCATCAATCCTGGAAAAGCACCCAACTTAAAACGGTAAACTGAACTATTCCCCGTAATACGCCAAGGACGCTTCCAGTCATGAATAATCAGAAAATCCCCAGAATGGGTAAAGAAACTATCGATGTTATCAACAATCACGACATCCAAGTCTAAAAAGAGCGCATTGCCTTTTAAACCATAAAGATCTGGCTCAAACGTAGACAATTTATTCCAGCCACGTTCAGGGCTCCCCTCTGGAAGTGCTAATGGAGGAATAGGAAAACACTGTACAGCAGGATCAATACCATCGGTACGGTCAGTTAAACACACCATTTTAAAGTCAACAGTAGTGTGGCGTTTTACCATGTTATACAAGCGATTAACGTAGTCCGAACCATATTTGGTCCCCCACTTCATACACAGCACAATATTCTGATTTTGTTGCTCTGTTGTATTTAAAACGTCATCATTTTCATGTATAGACATGCTTGAAACTACCGATCTACATAGTATTTTGCATCATAACATAGTCTAGGTTTGATTGAAGATTAGAGCCATAAAATCCCAAGTAATTACACGGTAATTAAACTGAAATGTATTGTTCATTTACGTGACATCTTGCTCCTGCACCGTATTATAAAATAATTCAGAATCAACAGAATGAAAATTACAGTGGTCGGTTTAGGCTATGTTGGACTCTCTAATGCTTTGATCTTAGCGCAACAGCACTGTGTCACTGCATTTGATATCGATGAAAATCGTATTCATCAGTTAAATCAAAAAATCTCCCCAATTCAAGATAAAGACATCTCATTATTCCTAGAAAATGAAAACCTTCATTTTAAAGCAACGTCAAATAAAATAGATAGTTACATCAATGCTGAGGTTATTCTGATTGCAACGCCCACCAATTACGACACCATCACCAATCAATTTGACACTTCAAGTGTGGAGCAAGTCATTCACGATATCCAGCACACTAACCCACTTGCCACCATCATCATTAAATCGACAGTACCTGTCGGCTTTACACAAAGAATGCGACTGCGATTTAACACAAACAATATTATTTTTTCACCAGAATTCTTACGTGAGGGCAAAGCACTTCAGGATAATCTTTACCCTTCTCGAATTATTATAGGTGAGCAATCGGAACGTGCTGAAACATTGGCACAACTCTTTCTTAATAGTGCCATTAAAAAAGACTGCCCTGTACTATTTACTCACTCCACTGAAGCAGAGGCTATCAAATTATTTGCCAATACTTATCTCGCCATGCGTGTCGCTTATTTCAATGAACTTGACACCTATGCTCAAGTTTTTGATTTAGATACTCGTCAAATTATTGATGGCGTGTGTCTTGATCCGCGTATTGGAAAGTTTTACAACAATCCTTCTTTTGGCTATGGTGGATATTGCCTCCCCAAAGACACTAAACAACTTTTAGCAAATTATGAGCAAGTCCCAAGTAACTTAATTCAAGCAGTTGTAGATGCAAATAGAACCCGCAAGGATTTCATTGCTGAAACGATTATTCAAAAAAATCCCAAAGTAGTTGGTATTTACCGTTTAATCATGAAATCAGGATCTGATAATTTTCGCTCATCCGCAATTTTAGGAATTATGCGCCGAATTAAGGCGCAAGGCATCAAGGTGATTATTTACGAGCCAAATATTTCAGAAAAAAAATTTGCCAATAGTAAAGTTATTCGCGATCTCAAAAAATTTAAGCAAGTCGCTGACTTAATTATTAGCAATCGTCAAACATCAGAACTAAATGACGTCCAAAATAAACTCTACACTCGAGATATTTTCGGTATCGATGACTAAACTGAAGACCAACAAAAAAGGACTCCGAAGAGCCCTTTTCCACCTAATTACTTATTTTACATAAGTTAACCAGTGTGCGTATTTCGGGTCTTCACCCTTAACCGCATTAAAGAATGTGGTTTGAATTTGTTCAGTAATAGGACCACGCGTACCTGAACCAATTTCACGGTCATCATATTCACGAATAGGCGTCACTTCAGCAGCTGTACCTGTAAAGAATGCTTCATCTGCAATGTAGAATTCATCACGTGTAATACGACGCTCAACCACGTCATAGCCCAAGTCTTTTGCGATGGTAATAATGGTTTGACGCGTAATGCCATCCAGTGCACCACCTGCGATGTCAGGTGTATGTAAAACACCATCTTTCACCAAGAATACGTTTTCGCCAGAACCTTGGCATACATAACCTTGAGGGTCGAGCAACATTGCTTCGTCATAGCCTGAATGTGCCACCTCTTGGTGAGCCAAAATCGACAAGGTATAGTTACCTGACGCTTTTGCTTTACACATCGTCACGTTTGGATGATGGTGAGTAAATGATGAGGTCTTCACACGAATACCTTTCGCCATTGCTTCGTCACCAAGGTACGCACCCCAGCTCCACGCAGCAACCACCGCATGAATCGTATTGTCTGTTGCAGCAATACCTAATTTTTCCGAACCAATAAAAATAATTGGGCGCAAGTAGCAAGACGCTAATTTATTTTCACGAACCACATCAATTTGAGCTTGCTCTAGTGTTGCTTGATCAAATGGGACTTTCATTTGATAAATTTTTGCAGAGTTCAATAAACGCTTAGTGTGTTCCTTTAGACGGAAAATAGCCGTGCCATTCGGTGTTTCATAGGCACGGACACCTTCAAACACACCCATGCTGTAGTGCAAAGTATGTGTTAATACGTGAGTTTTTGCCTCACGCCAGTCAACCAATTGTCCATCTTGCCAAATAAAACCATCACGATCAGCCAAATTCATGACACACACTCCAAATTTATATACACAGTCATGTTACCCAATGCTCACGATTGAGCTTGGATCAATTAATCTTTGCCATAATTTGCAAACGATCACTCGGGTATCGCGCCAGTCCGCAGCATTTACTTGCATGGATTGATTCGCAAGGGCTAAACGGTGGCTCTCGGCTCGTTCACTGAGATAAGCTTGAATCAATGCAGTCGCATCGTCACTGGATAAGCAACTGGCTTTTGCGGCGTCTTCAAGGATTCGTACATTGTCGGAATAATGGGCAAGATCTGGATGAGATCCGCTCCATGCCAACACAGCATACTGTGCCATAAATTCGATATCGACGATACCACCTGCGTCTTGTTTTAAATGAAAAATTCCATCTTTTTGTTGTTCTTTAGAAGAACCCAAATGGTCTTTCATTTTTTGACGCATCTTCAGCACTTCTGCGCGTACATTTTCTTCATCACGTGGCTGCGTCAAAATCCGACAGCGCAATGCTTCAAACTTATCACGCAAACTTGGCTCACCCGCAATCGAACGAGCACGTACCAATGCTTGATGCTCCCAGACCCATGCATTTTTCAACTGATATTGCTCAAAGGCTTTTAAACTGGTAACCAATACCCCTGCTTCACCCGATGGACGTAAGCGCGTATCGATTTCATAGACCCGACCATCAAGGGTCTGCGTGGTCATCAACGACATAAATTTCTGCGCAACACGCATTGCAAACTCGAACCCACTAATCGACTTCAGCCCATCTGTATCGGCTTGCTCATCCATATAATGAATAAAGACCAGATCTAAGTCCGAGCCATAACCCAGCTCAATCCCACCAACCTTGCCATAACCCACCACAGCAAATGCCAAATGATCGATCGAACAGCGCTGTCCCTCAACATCGAGCGGATAACCATGTTTCTTTGCCGTCATTTGATAGGCTAAATTTAAAGTCGTACTGACCGAAACTTCTGCAATATCGGTCAAAGCATCGGATACTTTCATCAACGGACTTTCAGCCAAGACATCACTGGCTGCAACCGCCAAAACATTGGATTTTTTAAATAGGCGCAGCACACGCATCAAATCTTCAACGTCATCAAGCTCAATACGAAGCAACTGTTGACGCAGAGAATCTTCCAAATCTTGACGGCGCGGCAGCTCAAAGTCCATGGACAAAAATTCATCCAAGAGCACTGGATAATGGGTCAATTCTTCACAAATCCATGGACTTACGGTTGCCATTTTCACCAAGCGCTGTAACGCCCCTTTACTCTCAATCAACATGACCAAATATACGGTGCGCCGCATCACAGACTCGACCAAAGGCATGAGGCGAAGCAGCGCGGCTTGCGGCTTATCTGACTGTAAAATCGCTTCAATCAAATGCGGCCAAAACATTTTTAAACGCTGCACCGCTTTTGCAGGCAGTTTTTTTAGCGCATGCCCATTCCAAAATTCATGAATGAGGTTTTTTGCATTCGCATCCAACACCTCATTTAAACGCGCCTCTAACTGACCAAAGCTTTCTACGAAAGGGTCATGCTCTTTTTCTTTAATTAAATGCTCAAATTGGTAAATAACTTTGGCGCGCTTTTGGTTTAAATGTTCAATAAATGCATCCCAGCTTACAAAACCCAAGGTGTCAATCATCCTTTGTCTAAGTTCTGGTTCCGTTGGCAAAGACTGGGTTTGTTGATCATTCAGAGCTTGAATGGCATGCTCTACACGGCGCAGAAATAAGTAGGCATCTTCCAGCTCACTGACCGCTTGCCCATCCAGCAAACCCACTTCGCCCAAATGATGCAAGCTCACTAAACATTGACGGTCTTGTAATTCTAATTTTGCCCCACCATAAATCAGCTGAAACACCTGCACAATAAATTCGACTTCACGAATACCACCTGCACCCAACTTAATATCATCTTCGATATTGCGGCGTAATACTTCACGCTCAATCATGGCTTTCATTTCGCGCATGGCTTCAAAAGCGGTGTAATCGACATACTTACGGAACACGAAAGGACGAGTCATGTCCAACAACTCATTCCCCTCTTTGCCCCCTGTCACAATCCGCGCCTTAATCCACGCATAGCGCTCCCACTCGCGACCATGCTGGCTTAAATACTTCTCCAGCGCCGCATGACTAATGGCCAATGCAGAACCATCACCCCAAGGACGTAAGCGCATATCCACACGGAAGACAAAACCATCAGCCGTGATATGGTCCAACAAGTAAATGAGTTTCTGACCCCACAAAATGCAAAACTGTTGTACGTCTATGCATTTACGACCATCAGTTTCACCTTGCTCATCAAAAGCAAAAATCAAGTCGATATCACTGGAGAGATTCAACTCTTGTGCACCGAGCTTCCCCATCGCGACCACAATTAAATCTTGAATTTTATGGTTATAACCCACAGGCTGACCATGTTTAGTCACCAATGGCGCTAAGGCAAACGCTTTTGCCACACAAATGGCTGCATCGGCAAAATCCGATAACTCTCGCGTTAGCGTCATCACATCGATCAGTTGATTGGCATCCTGCCAAATCCAGCGAAACATTAAACGCGCACGTAAAATTCGGATGGTGCGCATCCATGTAGTTTCATCACTGATCTCTTTTAAGCTATTTTGAACGACATCAAAAATTTGTTCGGTGGTCAAAGGTTGAGAAAATTGATCAATTGCATAATCTTGTTCAAGATAAACCTGATGTATAGATAGGACTTGTTCCGCATATTGACTTGCGCGCAATGTCTTTTGCAATTGCTCAGCATTCATGATCGACCCTTTCGCATTGTTTTGGTTATTTATAACAGCAGATCATGAGATTAGGGGAATTATTTTATAAGAAAAATATGATTATTCACTAAATTCTTGCTGGGATGTCTCGAGTGACAATGCTTGATGTGCGCTGTTCGAACGTGGCAGGCTGACGATAAAAGTTGAACCTACACCTTCTTTCGATGTGACTGAAATTTCACCTTTATTCAAATCAACAAAACGCTTACACAACACCAGACCTAGACCAGTCCCATTCTCCCCAGCTGTCCCCTTAAAACTAACGGTTAGTTTCGGTTCAAACAAAGATTCGATTTGCCCCAAGGTCATACCTAGACCCGTATCTTGAATGTAGATATCGATAAAATCATCACGTTTTTTGGCATCAATCGTCACAACACCTTCGCCATGCATATGGGTAAATTTCAGCGCATTTGAGACCAAGTTTTGGATCACCGAGGTCACCATATTGATATCTGCAAAAATCTTTAAATCATCGGGGACACGGTCAATCAGTTGAATATTTTTATTGATAGCCAACGCATGCAACACATCAAAAACGATTTGAGAGGACTGCTTAAGCTTGTAATGGATGGGGTGATAAACAAAGCGCCCGCCTTCTGCCATCGCCCAATTCAGTAAACTCTCCAACAAGCTATAAGTCGATTGTGCGGTATCATGCAAATAATCTGCAATGCTTTGCACACCAGACTCATCCAAACTTTTGCGCTCTTCAGCCAACACTTCTGAGAAACCAATTAAGCCATGAAAAGGCGCCCTTAAGTCATGTGCAATAATTTGGAAAAATTTGGTTTTACTGACATTCATAGCCACCTGTTGCTCATACAACTCTTTGAGCTCCGCATTTTCCATGCGCAAATGTAGCAGATTGAGAAAACCAGATGCCAGTTCATAGACATTTTCTACAGCATCTTGCATAAAAGCTTCCAACTGTTCATCAAAGAAAATCACTTGCCCTATAGATTTATCCGATGCCTTTAAATCCAATGCGATGATACGGCGATGTTCAAAGCCTAGAGCACTCACCTGCTGAGAAAGATGATGATAATGGCGATGCAGGACATCAATCGTGATATCCCCTTCAAAATGAGTAGCAAAATTGGCTTCAGCGGGTAACTGAAAAGCATTGAATGCATGTTTGCCTGCATACCAACTATAAGGTTCATTGCTAAACGTTAAAATTGCGGCATGTGCACCTAAAATTTTTCGCGCAAATTTGAGAAAGCTCTTAATTTTATTGTCATTACTGTTCACGCCCAACAATAAAGATAAGTGGCAAGCACTTAACTGTTCTGTATCAGACCCGACATCTAGCAATTGAATACCCATTTCTGCCTCATCTTTTGTGATTTTTTCGGCACAAACCTATTATTTACTTCTATTTATTAGCAAATTTTCAGCATTAAAACAATATAAAAATACAACAATACAAGCGTGGCATTTAACAAAAAAATCAATTATGTCAGGCTTTTATCTTGTGAGTACTTTCTCTTTTTGAAAAATCGTTATTTATCAGAATGATTAAAACAAAATTTTGAGTCCATTATATGAGGAAATAATTAAGCAAACCCACCCCAAACATTCAATTGCTTTAAGCCATCTGTAACGTTTTACGGCGATTTAATTCAAATCTTAAATTTCAGGCAATAAAAAACCCAAGACTGAATATGCTTGGGTTTTTTAATATCTTGGTCCCGAGGGTCGGACTCGAACCGACACGTCATCTCTGACAGCGGATTTTGAGTCCGCCGCGTCTACCAATTTCACCACCTCGGGAAGGTGTTGATGCGTATATTAAACTTTTTGAAAAACTTGTCAACGTAAGTTGGTGATGATTGGCTATTTTTAAGTCATATTTGATTTTTTAGCTTTATATTTGTGCAATTTCAGCGTTTTTCCGCAAAAACGCATATACTAAGCGCAATTTTGACCTCCCTTATTTTGACGCTGCTTTCCCATCATGCAACTTTCTGATTTTAATTTCGACCTCCCTAATGAACTCATTGCCCGTTATCCTTTAGACACGCGCAGTGCATCTCGACTATTACACCTCGATGCTCAAGGTCAGCATCATGACTTTCAATTCACCGACATTTTAGATTTGCTCGATGCAGGTGATTTACTGGTCTTAAATGACACCAAAGTGATGAAAGCACGTCTCAAAGGCAAACGTGCCAGTGGCGGAGCTGTCGAAGTTCTGGTTGAACGCATGCAAGATGCATTTATTGCACACTGCCACATCAAAGCCAGCAACACACCCAAAGCGGGAGCTGAGCTCTTTATTGGCCCAGATGCCGTTAAAGTCACAGTGCTAGGTCGTCATGAAAATTTATTTATTGTGGAGTTTTCCCAGCCAATTTTAACGGTGCTGGATTTATACGGACAACTTCCGATCCCTCCCTACTTCAATCGTGAAGCTGAAGCCATTGATACCGAGCGTTATCAAACAGTATTTAATGATCCAACCAAGTTAGCCAGTGTCGCTGCACCTACCGCAAGCTTACACTTCGACCAAAAGCTGTTGGATCAACTTGAAGCCAAAGGTATTCAGAAAACCTTTGTCACTTTACACGTCGGTGCTGGCACCTTTCTGCCTGTACGTACCAATGACATTGCCAATCACATTATGCACAGTGAATGGTGTGATGTTCCAGAGCACGCCGTTGAGCTGATTCGCCAAACCAAAGCTCGTGGCAACAAAGTCATTTCTGTTGGAACAACCGCCACCCGTGCCGTAGAAAGTGCAGCGCAGGCACATGATGGTGAACTCAAAGCGTGGACGGGAGATACTCAAATTTTTATCTATCCAGGTTATGAGTTCAAAGTGGTGGATCGTCTTATCACCAACTTCCATCTGCCTGAATCGACCCTCTTGATGTTGGTTTCAGCGTTGTCAAATCGTGATAATATTTTGACGGCTTATCAACATGCGGTAGCCAACCAGTATCGCTTCTTTAGTTATGGCGATGCCATGTTAGTCGACCAACTTCAACCCAAATAAGAACCTCACATGCCTATCGATACAATCAAGCATTCCATTCATATTCGACGTAAAAAGAATAAAGTTGTGTTTGATAATATCGACAGGCTTTGGGACATCGGCCGAGGGGCCGATTCGGCACAAGACATTCTTGACCGACTGCATCCTTGGAATGCCCCGATTACCCTGAAATTTGAAAATGTGCTGCCTATTCTACTTGGAATAGTCGGCATTTTTTTTATTGTGCCTGTGTTCTTTGTCGGAGAGCACATTTGGACCTTATTTAGCTTTTTATTTGGCTTAGGCTGCCTGCTTTGGGCTTATTTAAGTTATGAGCAAGATGATCCGCTTGAAGAGGTCACCGACTATCTTGAAAAACAAATTATCCATAAAAAATACCAGCTCAACGAGTTTACCCCTCCACAGCAAATTGGCGTGGCCCTACAACCTGCATTTTTTATTGCCCATTTAAAGCAGCTGTTTCCAATTTTTAATCAAGGCACCATCAGCAATGATATTCCTTACTACGCCAGTACCACTTGGCAGGATGAAGCAGGACAACAACATCAGGTTTTGCTGTTTCAATACCACTTTGTCGATGAAATTCGCGTGCGTGATAAAGATGGCAATGAGCTAAAAGTGAAAGAAGTGCATAAAGACTTATGGGGATGTTTTGTCTTTGAGGTACCCACGCAAGGACTCGCGATTACCGCATACAATAAAAAATTTTATTATCCTTATAGTTTTCCATGGCATAGCAGTGATATTCAGATTAACCAGAAACTCAAATTTTTTGGTACTGACCAGATGCAGATGGCCAAACTTCTCTCCCCTGCATTTGTGCTGCGTACTGCCGATTTTTTCCGTTCTCGTGAAGGCGATTTACTTTTTCATCCTGAAAAATATATCTTGTGCTATATCAGCCCACAAAACCTGTTTGAAATATCCAGCAAAGCAAAAAAAATCAATGACATTTCGACATTGCGTGGACACTTACGCACTTTTAAATTACCTTATCTAGATCGCTTAGAATCTGATCTAACGCAATTTTTAAAATAATGACATTTTGCCGTTTGAGGACTGTATGGGGCTATTGATTTTCTTCTTGATTATTATTGCAATCGTGTTTGGCATAATCGTCATTCGCAATAATATTGTGCGACACCACAATGCAACCATTCGGGCATGGTCGGATGTAGCAACCTATGAGCGTCAGAAAATAAAAATTCTAGATAGCTTAGAGCCTCTGGTCGAACAATACTCCAGCTTTGAAAAAGGCACCTTGGAAAAAGTTACTGAGCTCCGTCAGAACATTCTCAACCTGAACTTGAACAATACAGATGTCAACCAATTACAGCGCATTGAAGCATTAAACCAAGAGCTAATGCGTAGTCTCAATGTCGTGGTCGAAAACTACCCTGAACTCAAAGCCAATGATATTTATCTAAAGATGATGAATGAAATTGAAGAGCAAAACGAAAATGTCGGTGCCGCGATCAGCATCTTTAACCGCAATGTCGAACTGTTTAACAACCACATTCAAATCTTTCCAAACAACATTGTAAACACCATGACTGTCGGTAAAAAAGCTGTGCGTCCATTCCGTGACGCTGCTGCGCTGCAAAATTTTGATTACCGTCCCAATTTCAACTAAAAAGATCGCTTTAACACAAATCACACATCCAAGGCACTCAAAATGAGTGCCTTTTTTAATATCTAAATTTACTTCACTTCTGGCAGCTATCGCTTGCTATGCCACGGCAATTCATCTCCCTCCTCTCCCCAACACACTCAAATCAAAACCGTTGTCACCGCACACAATTTCGTACAGAAAAGCTTTGCGTTAAAAGTGTTACAACACTGGTGTTTATTTGCATAATCAAGGAAAATAGCCTCCTTTTAGCGGCGAACTGTTTTTTCGCTCTTGCACTGCAAGCAGAGCAGTGCTTTGCTCTTGTTCAGGATATTTTATGAAGTTTGAAAAATTAGGTCAGTCGGGTCGCGCCCGTCGTGGTCGTTTAACTTTAGAGCACGGTGTGGTTGAAACCCCAGTGTTCATGCCTGTCGGTACTTATGGTACGGTGAAAGGCATGCTCCCGCGTGACATTGAAGACATCAAAGCGCAAATTATTTTAGGTAACACCTTCCATCTTTACCTACGCCCTGGCCTTGAAGTGATTAAAGAGCACGGCGGTCTGCATAAATTCATGAAGTGGGATAAGCCCATTCTGACCGATTCAGGCGGCTTCCAAGTCTTCAGTTTGGGCGCGATGCGTAAAATTAAAGAAGATGGCGTAACGTTCCGCTCTCCAATTGACGGTTCTAAAGTATTTTTGTCTCCTGAAATCTCAATGGACATCCAACATACATTGAACTCAGATATCGTGATGATTTTTGACGAATGTACGCCTTATCCTGCAACGCATGAAGAAGCGCAAAAGTCGCTACAATTGTCATTGCGTTGGGCAAAGCGTTGTAAGACTCAGCATCATGATGTGCTTGAAAATAAAAATGCGCTATTCGGCATTATTCAAGGCGGTATGTATGAAGACTTACGTGATGAGTCTTTAAAAGGCTTGCTTGAAGTGGGTTTTGACGGTTATGCCATTGGTGGGCTGTCCGTCGGTGAACCGAAAGAAGAAATGATTAAAGTGCTGGATTACCTTCCAGAAAAAATGCCTGCAGACAAACCGCGCTACCTGATGGGCGTGGGTAAACCTGAGGACATCGTAGAAGGCATCCGCCGTGGCGTCGATATGTTTGACTGTGTCATGCCTACACGTAATGCCCGAAATGGACATTATTTTGTGACTGACGGTTTAGTGCGAATCCGTAACAGTAAATACCGTCATGATCAAAGTCCGCTTGATCCACACTGTGACTGTTATACCTGTACCAACTTTACTCGCGCTTACTTATTCCATTTGGAAAAATGTGGCGAAATGCTGGGTTCAATGCTCGGTACTATTCACAACTTACGTTACTACCAACGTTTCACTCAAGACATTCGTGATGCATTGGATAATGATCACTTTGATGCCTTTGTTGACGATTTTTATGCACGTCGTGGTTTAGAAGTTCCACCTTGCCCCCAAGATTAATTGTTGTGAGCATTTGCGCTTGGTAAAAAGACAAGGTAAATTGCAGAACAAGTCTATTTATGATCAATTCGTTGGTCACCGTTTTTTTAGTTTAGGAATTTGAAATGAGCCTTTTTATTTCTACAGCTCACGCAGCGGGTGAAGCTGCACAACAACCAAGTATGGTCGCAAACTTATTGATGATTGCTGTTTTTATTGCAATCTTCTACTTCTTAATTTGGCGCCCTCAAGCAAAACGTGCCAAAGAGCACCGCTCTTTGGTTGAAAGTCTTGGCGTAGGCAGCGAAGTGGTATTTGCTGGTGGCTTAATGGGTAAAATCACTAAACTCGAAGGTGACTTTGCAGTGGTTGAACTGAGCCGCGGTGTAGATGTAAAAATTCAACGCGCAAGTGTGATTTCAGTTCTTCCTGAAGGCACATTAAATAACCTTTAATCAAAAAAATTAGTCGTGCATCCGCACGACTTTTTTCATTTTAAGAAGAAAACAAATGCGTTACCCAGCATGGAAATATCTACTGATTCTCGTGGTTTTGACGATCAGTACATTATATGCCCTGCCTAGTTTGTATCCGGATGAGCCTGCGGTTCAAATTTCTGGTGCCAAAGCTGGTACCCAAATTGACCAAAGCATCGTACAAAAAGCAGAGCAGATTTTAAAATCTGAAAGTATTTCAAGCCATGACAACAGTTTTAGCAATAATGCTGCACTGTTACGTCTTGACTCTAGCGAAGCACAATTAAAAGCCAAAGAAGCGTTACGTCGTGGCCTTGGTGATGACTATGTTGTCGCGTTGAACTTGGCGCCAACCACGCCAGAGTGGCTACAAAAAATTGGTGCAAAACCAATGAAGCTCGGTCTGGACTTACGTGGTGGTGTTCACTTCTTATTAGAAGTGGATATGGATAAAGCGATTGCTCAGCGCATGGAAACCTCTGCGACTGATTTACGTCGTCAGTTCCGTGACAACAAAATTAAATTTAACAGCCTTGCATTAAACAACAACACCATTACCGTTCAGTTCGCCAACAACGATGATCGCACTGCAGCTCAAGACTACTTACGTAGCAATGGTAATGAGTTTAATCAGCAAGCGTTCGCAACCGCGACAGGTTCAACCTTACGTTTAACCTATACCGATGTTCGCCGCCAAGAAATTCAATCTTATGCCGTGAACCAAAACTTAACCACTTTACGTAACCGTATTAACGAGTTAGGTGTGGCAGAAGCCTTGGTACAAACACAAGGTAGTAACCGCATCGTGGTTGAGCTCCCAGGTGTTCAGGACACTGCAGAAGCAAAACGTGTCTTGGGTCGTACAGCAAACCTAGAGTTCCGTTTGGTCTCTGACCAAAATGACCAAGTGATTGACCCTTATACCGGCAAGAGCAATGGTCAACCGCTTCCACCAGGAACCGAACTTTTTGCATATCAGTCTTTAGACAGCGGACGTGAATTACTTTTAAACCGTAACCGTATTTTAACGGGTGAACGTGTTCAAAACGCATCAAGTGGCTTTAGCCAAGACACTGGCGGTGCTGAGGTAAACATTACCTTAGACACAGCAGGTGGTAAACTGATGGCGGATGCAACCCGTAATGCGGTGGGTAAGCGTATGGCTGTGTTGTTCATTGAAAATAAACAACGTATTAGCTATATCACCGATCCTGCGACTGGTGCGCAAACCGAAGTCCGTACACCTTATGCAGAGTCTGTCGTGATTAACGCTGCAACTATTCAAGCAGTCCTCGGCTCTCAATTCCGTATTACGGGTCTAGATTCACCTCAAGAAGCGTCTGAACTCGCACTAATGCTACGTGCGGGTGCACTTGCTGCGCCAATGTACTTTGTTGAAGAGCGTGTTGTTGGTCCAAGCCTCGGTCAAGAAAACATTGATAAAGGTGTGCTATCGACTCAAATCGGTTTCTTACTTGTCGCGATCTGGATGGTGGTGTTCTTCCGTCTCTTTGGCTTAATTGCTAACTTTGCCTTGGTCTTCAACTTAGCCATGATTCTAACGGTCATGTCTTGGATTGGTGCTTCCCTTACCCTCCCAGGTATTGCGGGTATCGTGATTACCATTGGTATGGCGGTCGATGCCAACGTCTTGATCTGTGAGCGAATACGTGAAGAAATAAAGTGGGGAGCATCGCCCAAACAAGCCATTGTAGCGGGTTATGACCGTGCTTATAACACCATTTTCGACTCAAACTTAACCACGTTCTTGGTTGCGTTTATCCTATTTGCTATCGGTACTGGCCCAATTAAAGGCTTCGCTGTGACCTTAATGATCGGTATTATCTGCTCTATGTTTACTGCTATTACAGTAACACGTGCGATTGTACAGCTCATTTATGGCAAAAAACGTAACTTGAAAAAGTTGAGCATATAAGGAGATCGATGATGACTGATGTGACTCAACAAGATTCAAAAAAATACGGCCGTCCAGATGATGAACGTGTGATTGATTTTATGAAGATTGCGCTGCCTGCAGCCATTCTTTCTATTGTCTTAACCATCGGCAGTTTATTTTTCATTTTCACCAAGGGGCTTAACTTAGGTCTAGACTTCACTGGTGGTATTTCAGCTGAGCTGAACTACACAAAACCTGTTAAATCAGCCGATGTCTCTGCTGCATTAACCAAAGCTGGCTTTCATGACCCTGTAGTACAAACCATCGGTTCAGATCGTGATCTGATAGTGCGTATGCCTGTACAAGAAGACACAGCCGCAGAAGATTTAACCAATGCCATCACCCAAGCTGTTCAGCTTCCAGGCAACTCAGCTTCGGTAAATAAAGTTGATGTGGTGGGTGGGCAAGTCGGAAATGAACTCTACATTCGCTCAGCGGGTGCTGTGGCGTTAGCGTTACTGCTGATGTTGGTCTACGTAACGGTTCGCTTTGAGTTCAAACTGGCAATGGGTGCGGTACTGTCTTTGTTCCATGACGTAGTGGTCACCATCGGTATTTTTGCCATGATGCAGTGGCCATTTGACTTAACTGTATTGGCTGCAATTCTGGCTCTGATTGGTTTCTCACTGAATGACAACATTGTCGTTTCGGATCGTATTCGTGAAAACTTCCGTAAGATTCGTGGCGCTTCGCCTTTAGAGATCGTTAACATCGCTTTAACTGAGACCCTACGTCGTACCATTCACACCTCAATGACTTTATTGTTGGTGGTGATCTCGATGATGATCCTCGGTGGTGATGGCCTTAAATGGTTCTCTGTTGCAATGTTTGTGGGCGTTTTTGTGGGTACCTACTCTTCAATCTACATCGGTACAGCTTTTGCTTTATGGCGTGGCTTAAACCGTCAAGACTTCATTGTTCAAGTGAAGCCTGAGTTTGAAGAAGAAAATGAAATTCCATAAATACATATCATAATGTGTAAAAAGGAAAGCCTCTCAATCGAGAGGCTTTTTTATGTCGGTGTGAAGATGTTGTACCAGCTCAATCTGAGGCAACGCATAGCCACGACAGGACTGCTCTGACCGCCAAGCCACGGTCAACATCACATCTCCCAACTCAAAATTTTGATAGGCAAAACTTCCAATCAGCGAATGACTACACATGCCGCCATTATGCGTTGGATGTGCTTGGGTATTCAGTTCATTTAAGTTTAAACGAATGCCTAAACCTGATGCTTTAAGCACAGCTTCTTTGGTGGTCCAGACCTTAAACCAGTATGCTTTGTCCTGATCAAACTGGTGCCACACGCGAAGTTCCTCTACGTGAAAAGCATGTTTAGCCAAAGCCTCAAAACGGACTTTTCGGCTTAATTCTTCCACGTCCACACCAAGATCCTGCATCCGCTCACTTGTAGCTAAAGCGTAGTAGTTTTGGCTGTGACTATGATTGAAATAAAAGGAAGGTTGATCAAGTAAATAAGGTTTACCTGTCTCACTCAGCGCAATGGAGCGATCATCCACAACCATCTGCTGTTGTTCAGATAAGCATTGATTGCGATATTGATAAATGGCTTGTTTTCGCTGCGTAATTTGCTCAACACGTGACAGGCTGTGATCCACCTGCACAATGTCCCCAATCTTTTTCAGCTCAACACGTATTGTCCTTGCCACTTTGCCTTCCTATCATGGTTTCATGCATCATAAAATAAAAAAGCCCAAAGATCACTTTGGGCTTTTCAGCATCAAAACTTTAATGCCTGATTAGCGTTTGAATTTCTTCTCAGCTTTCTTAAATTTCTGAACATAACGACGCTTACGCGCTGCAGTACGTTCATCCACCTGTGACTTACGTCCTTCAAATGGGTTTTCAGAGGTTTTAAACTCAATACGCACTGGCGTACCTTCAAGTTTGTACACTTTACGGAATACGTTTTCTAAATAACGACGATAATCCGCAGGCGTTTTATCAACTTTGTTACCATGCACCACAATCGTAGGTGGATTTTGTCCGCCCATATGGGCATAACGCATTTTAATACGGCGACCACCGACCATTGGCGGCTGGTGCGCATCCGTAGCATCACTTAAAATTTGTGTGATTTTTGCAGGTGAAACTTTCAAATGTGACGAATCATAAGCACGGTGAATCGATGGATATAGATCCCCCACACCCGTACCATGCAATGCAGAAATCAAATGCACTTTCGCCCAAGGAATAAAGTCAAAGCGACGATCGACATCCAATTTACATTGTTTACGATCATACTCAGACATGTTGTCCCATTTGTTAATCGCAATCACCATCGCACGGCCCGCTTCAAGCGCGTAACCAATCAAATGTAGATCTTGCTCAACCACACCTTCACGTGCATCAAGTACAACCACAATGACATGGGCATCTTTAATGGCCTGGAGTGTTTTCACAATTGAGAACTTCTCAATCATTTCATCGACTTTACCTTTACGGCGCACACCTGCAGTATCGATTAAGGTGTACTGACGGCCATCACGTTCATACGGGATATAGATCGAGTCGCGGGTTGTCCCCGGTTGGTCAAATGCAACTACACGCTCTTCACCCAATAAACGGTTCACTAGCGTCGATTTACCGACGTTTGGACGACCAATAATCGCTAAACGTAAGCCTGTGTTCTTGTCGTGCTCATCTGCATCTTCATCTTCGGGCACACTTGAAAGCACGTCTTCAAGCATTTGCTGTACACCGCGACCATGGCTCGCAGCCACTTGCATAGGTTCGCCCATACCTAACTTGTAAAATTCAACAAGTGCAGCTTCGGCATGTACACCATCAACTTTATTCGCCACAAGGTAAACTTTCTTACCGAGTGTACGTAGCTCACGAGCAATTTGCTCATCCGATGCGAGCAGGCCTGCGCGTGCATCAACTACGAATACAATAATATCGGCTTCATTGATGGCAGTTTTAGACTGTTCTGCCATGTAAGAGTCGATACCACCTTCATTTTCGCCAATACCACCAGTATCAACCACAATGAAAGACTTATTTTGAAATACAGCATCACCATATTTACGGTCACGAGTCAGACCGGCAAAGTCAGCAACAAGCGCGTCTCGGCTTTTGGTGATCTGGTTAAATAGCGTTGATTTTCCGACGTTCGGACGACCAATGAGCGCAATTACGGGTTTCATAGATTAACCTTTATTCAAGATCAGCCAGTGAGACTGGTCTGAACATCAGAAACTGGAAGAAAAATTAGGTGAAAAACCTGAATAAAAACTCGGGGTTTTGACTAAGCAAACACCCCGAGGAATTTAAAAAATACGAATTTCGACTAGTTTAACATAAGTCGAACAGAATTAACGATTCTGCCAAATGCTTAATGCACCCTTTCGTGTTGCAACATAGAGTTGATCATCAATCACACGTAAAGTACGAACTTCACCAGACGTCTTCGCACGACCGATCAACTCACCTGTCGCAGGGTTCAGCATGTGCAATACGCCATCTAGATCACCGACAATTAGGTCTTGGCCCAACATCACTGGATTACTCAATTGGCGGTTCAGCAAGCTGTCATTTTCCCAAAGCTTTTGACCCGTGCTAATTTCATAAGCCACTAACTTGCCGTCAGTTTGCGCCACGAATACACCATTACCCACCACTTCAGGGCGCTGCGTACTACTCGAATCTTCACTCCACACCACTTGCTGTGAAGCCAAGTCTGTCATGGTCACTTGACCTTGATAGCTGGTCGTAATCAAGTACTGACCTGCCACTACAGGATCACCATCAACATCATTCAAACGTTGAATATCCGAACGACCATCCGACACAGCTACACGGCGCTGCATACGTGGTACACCTGTAAGCACATCTAAAGCATAAACATAGGCATTAGCTGAAGAAATGAGCACTGTACGCGCATCAACAGGAACAGGCGCTGCATTACCACGTAAGCTAAGTTGTACATTTGGTAAGTTATAGGTCCACACTTGCTGACCTGTTGCCAAATCATGCGCAAAAACAGTGCCATCATTACTTACAGAAATGACACGACCCGCTTGAATCAACGATGGCGCAAGAAGTGCACCTGTTAATTGTGCTGTCCATTTTTGCTCGCCAGTTGCCTGATCTAAAGCAAACAATTGACCTTTGGCGTTACCTACAATGACATGACCATCGGCAGCTTCAACGCCTGAACTCAAACCGGCTTTAGATACTTCTTTCTGCCATAGTTTTTGTTTGCCTTGATATGCCGTCACTAGACCTTTAGGGTCAAGTGCAAAAACTACACCGTTGTCTGCATCTAAGCGTAAACGTAAAGGATCAGCAGTCGAAGTTGAAGACACACTTTGAGAAAATACAGGAGTCAGGGTTTTCGCCTGCGTCAGTTTTGGAAGTGGATTCGGCTTAACTTCTTCTACTTTTCCGCTACTTGCACAACCCGCAAGTGCTAAAGTTAATACGGTTAATGCGCACGAAATTTTGTATTTTCTATTCATTCAGTTTCTTCCGCTGCTGTTTCTATAAGTGGACGTTCGATTTCAGGATCATCAACTAAAATACCAACACTTTCGAGTTTAATTTGTAAAATTTGGCGTTCTTGTTTACGTTCAACCAACTGATCCCATGCACTTTGATAGGCTTTCTTTGCATTTTCGATGTCGTTTTTAGCCACATAGACATCGCCCAAAGCTTCATCGGCTGTCGCTTTAAAAGCAGGATCTTTTACCAATGCAAGGTTTTTAATCGCATCATCAAACTTCTTTTGCGCCAATTGTGCATACGCTAAACGCAATTTCACAATTTGCACTAAGCCGTCGTCATCCACTTTCGAGTTTTCAACTTTCTTCAACGCTTTTTCAGCACTGGCATAATCCGCTTTGTCATAGGCCAATTTTGCCATCAACAATTGCGTTTGAATGGCATGCGCCGAATCTGGTGCTTCTTTCACAATTTTGTCCGCAGTTGCAGACAAGGCTGTAAATGCATCACCTTGCGTTGCACGTGCTTCATCCATCAATTGCTGAACTTTAGCCGTGTTCATTTGGTTCTCAGCTAAAGTCTTCTTCTGCCAGTATTGCCATCCAAAAAAGGCAATCAGCGCAATTAAAATCCCACTAATAATGGCTGAACCATATTTCTTAGTGAAAGACTTTAAACTATCAAGTTGTTCTTCATCACTTAATGCGCTCATGTGACTACCCTTTCCTTATATTTTGGCTTATTTTGAAGAAAATTTTTCAATCATAAATGGCACGATGTCATCCACCGCAACCAAAGTTTGTTCAGCTGTTGCCAACTCTTTTACGGCAAACTGTGCAGCTTCCACCTCGCGCTCACCCAAAATGAGGGCAAACAATGCGCCAGACTGATCCGCTTTTTTCATTTGCGACTTCATTGAACCATGTGAACCAACTTTCAAACGAAGCGTACTTGATGCAGCATCTAACTGGTTACGAATTTGTTCTGCAAGGACCAAAGCTTTGCCTTGAGAAGCAGGATCTGCCAATAAAAACATTTCGCAATCACGTATAGGTGTAGCGTCTTCGACTTGCTCAAGCAACAACAACAGACGCTCCATACCCATCGCAAAGCCAACTGCAGGTACAGACTGATCGGCCTTGCCTTTAAGCTGACCCACTAAGCCATCGTAACGACCGCCCGCACAGACTGTACCTTGTGAACCCAAATGCGTGGTGGTCCATTCAAATACAGTTTTATTGTAATAATCTAAGCCACGCACCAGTTTTTGGTTAATCACGAAGCTCACACCTGCATCGGTTAAATACTGCTGCAAAGTGGCAAAGTGCTGTAGTGTCTCTTCCCCCATAAAGTCATGCAACTTCGGCGCATTTTCTAAAATGGCTTGGGTTTTTGCATCTTTAGAGTCAAGGATACGTAGTGGGTTGGTGGTTAAACGACGCTGTGAATCTTCATCTAAATCATTTTTATGTGATTCTAGGAACTCCACCAATGCCGAACGATAAGCTGCACGCTCATCAGACTCACCGAGAGTATTTAACTCAAGTTGAACTTTATCTGCTACACCCATACGTTTCCACAGACGTGCCGTCATCAAAATCAGCTCAGCATCCATATCAGGGGTTGCGACACCAAAGGTTTCCACGCCGAACTGGTGGAACTGACGGTAACGACCCTTTTGCGGCTTTTCATAACGGAACATCGGCCCGATATACCAGACACGAGGCGTCGCACCGCGAAGCAAGTTATGCTCCAGCATGGCACGTACACAGCCTGCTGTTCCTTCAGGACGTAAAGTCAAAGACTCAGGCGGATTACCTTTGTCCAAGAAGGTGTACATTTCTTTTTCAACGATATCCGTTGCATCACCAATCGAACGTTTGAACAAATTGGTCTGCTCAACAATAGGCAAACGAATTTGCTGGTAGCCATACGCATCCATCAATGATGCGAGATGCTGTTCCAGACGTCTCCACGCTGGTGTTTGCATTGGCAGAATGTCATTAAAACCTTTGATTGCGACAATTGAACTCATGATCTACTCAGAAAAACTTGTGCGAATAATCTCTTTAGCTTTAGCGTCTTCAAGATCGCTAACACGTTGACGAACCATCGCTTCGATTTCGTCAACCAACTGATTTGTGTCAATTAAATGGCTCTTTTCACCATTACGATACACCAGTGAACGTGGACTTGCCCCCACCACGCCAATATCAGCTTCTTTGGCTTCGCCGGGACCATTCACTTTACAACCAATAACCGATACGTCCATTGGGGTACGAATGTCTTCCAAACGCTCTTCTAAGGCTTGCATTACTGAAATCACATTAAATTCTTGACGTGAACAACTTGGACAAGCAATGAAGTTGATTCCATTTGAGCGAAGACTGAGTGATTTTAAAATATCAAAACCAATCTTAATCTCTTCTTCAGGTTCCGCTGCCAAGGAAATACGCATGGTGTCACCAATGCCATCCAACAACAAACCGCCCAATGCAATCGCAGATTTCACTGAACCTGTACGGTAAATCCCAGCTTCTGTTACACCCAGATGTAACGGATTATCAATTTGCTGTGAAAGTAGGCGGTAAGCATCCATGGTTAAAAACACATTGGATGCTTTTACAGAAACCTTAAACTCATGAAAGTTCAGACGATCTAAAATATCAATATGACGCATCGCCGACTCAAGCAATGCCTGACCGGTTGGCTCACCATATTTCTTTTGAATATCTTTTTCCAGTGAACCTGCATTCACCCCAATACGCATAGAAATATCGTTATGGCGCGCTGCAGCCACTACTTCACGGATTTTAGCTTCAGAGCCAATATTTCCAGGGTTAATTCGTAAACAATCCGCACCCAAGTCCGCAACACGCAGTGCAATCTTGTAGTCAAAATGAATATCTGCAACCAACGGCACCGATGAACGCTTACGAATTTCACCAAAAGCCTCTGCCGCTTCCATCGTTGGTACAGAAACGCGCATGATGTCCGCACCTACATCTGCACAGCGCTGAATTTGCGCCAGCGTTGCTTCCACATCACAAGTTTCAGTATTGGTCATACTTTGAATGCTGATGGGTGCATCGCCACCGACATAGACTGAACCTACACGAATCTTACGAGTAGGCTTGCGTTTAATTGGATTTACAATCATTGCTTTTCCTTGATCCCATTAACGTGACAAGCGGAAATCTGCTTTTCCACCGACGGTATATGGTGACAATGAAATACTTTCATTATTTAAGCTGAGTGACACAGCAGCAGCATCATCGATACGAATTTGAAAAGGAGTCTCACCCGCAAGCTCAAGCGTAGAAGCTTGACGCCCTGTTGCCAGTACTTTCCCCGTTGAATCGACAATATGTACAGACGTAGGACGATTGAACTCAAGTTTCAACTGATCCCCTGTGGTTGCAGCAGCCCCATTCATATTGATGATTTGTACATCAGATTCCGTCTGCGGAGTCGCAGCCTCATCTGTACTGCCTGACCAATTCTGAATCATGCCGAACAACGCTGCCAAAATCGCAATTACAACAATCGCAATCAGTCCACGTTTCAACCATTTACGGTTACGGTCACGGTTAGAACCGGGTAATTTACCCATGATTTTAATCGGTGAATTATTCAATGCATGATTCGGCAATAGCCCCGTATCATTGGCATAGATGTCATCAAAACGCTGAATAATCGTAGTAGCATCCACTTTTAGGAACTTCGCATAAGTACGATAGTAACCCTTAATGAAGGTTGCTTCTGGAAGCGCTGTATACTCGTCCTGCTCAAGCGCAGTTAAGGTCTTGAGTGGAATATTCAACTCTTTGGCAACGTCGCTTAATTCACGTTTTTGTGTAATACGAATTTGACGAAGATAATCACCCGGACGTTGGATATTTCCTAAAGCATTGCTAGAACCATTCGATTGTGGTGAATTAGGATTTACTTCCATACGGCCTCAGTAGTGTACTGTAATTGCAAATAACGTTTGTATTCTTGACTGTCTGGATACAATGCACGTAGCTGGTTGACCAGTACTTGCGAACCCATCGTGTCATGATTTGCTCGCGCAATTCGGATCCCAATCCAAAGCGCACGCGCATCTAAGTTTTTCTCGCCCACCGCTCGCACAAACTGTTCATAGTACTGCGTAGCTTCAGCATTTTGCTGACGTAAATATGAAATTTCCGCCATTTCGATCATGGCAAGATAGGCACCTGAGTTTACCTGTAGGGCTTGTTTAAAAGCTGCTTCGGCTTCCGCCACTCGACCTACTTGTAGATACGCACGACCTAAATTTTCCAATGCTCGATAACGTTGATCATACCCTAAAGTTGAACCTGCAACTTGAAGTTGATCAATCGCGTCATTATAACGCCCAATTTGATATAAATACGTACCGTAGTTGTTACGAGCCTGTGCATTTTTTGGCTCAGCCGCAATTGCATGCTTAAAATAACGCTCTGCCTTTTCCACATTTTGTGGACTGCCTTCACGCTGTAACAACACCCCCATCATCATATTTGCAGATGCATCACGAGAGTCGATGTCTAATGCCTGATCCAATGTGCGTTTCGCAGCATCGTAATCATTCGACTTAATATATTCAGCCGCCAACTGCGTTCTAACTTGTACTGCTTTACTTGGATCACCTTTCGTATTCACGGTTTGGCAACCCACCAAGTACCACACTGACACACCTAGTGTCAGCGCAAGGTAAAGTTTAGAAACGGGTTTTTTCAATTGGCATCCCCTTATATTATCCTTGTGAACGTAGAATCTCGTTTTTCTCTGCTACTTTCTTTTTCCACTGCTCAGCACGACGTGTTCGATCGGCCACTTGACCGACCAATTGTCCGCAGGCAGCATCAATATCATCACCACGCGTTTGACGAATCGTACACACAAATCCGGCGTCAGACAAAGTTTTTTGGAAAGAAATAATGCGGTTGCGACTTGAACGACCATAAGGCGCATGTGGAAATGGATTAAACGGAATTAAATTAATTTTACTTGGTAAATTCTTCAACAGTTTAATCATCTGCTGTGCATGCTCAGGATGATCATTCACCCCATCCAACATCACATATTCAATCGTGACATGCTTACGCGCACTTTCATTACCGTCTTTAGCGATATAACGCTGACATGCTGCAATCAGTTGTGCCAATGGATATTTTTTATTGATTGGAACCAATTCATTTCGCAGTTCGTCATTTGGTGCGTGTAGGGAGATTGCCAATGCAACATCAATATCTTGTGCCAATTGATCAATTTTCGGCACCACACCTGAAGTTGACAAGGTCACACGGCGCTTAGACATACCATAAGCAAAGTCATCTAGCATAATACGCATTGAGCTCAATACGGCATCATAGTTGAGTAATGGCTCGCCCATCCCCATCATTACGACGTTGGTCACCGAACGCTCACGCTCAGCTACAGGCACATCTTCCATATAAGAATAGTTTGCGACCCATAACTGACCAATAATTTCATCTGGGTTTAAGTCGCGCTGAAAGCCTTGTTTACCGGTTGAACAGAATGAACAATCCAGTGCACAGCCTACTTGAGATGAAATACATAAAGTACGGCGCAAACCACTGCGATGCTCAGCAGGAATCAATACGGTTTCAACCAAAGAGCCTTCGCCCTCACCGACACGAAACACCCACTTACGCGTACCATCTTTAGAATAGTTTTTATGCACCACTTCTGGCGCTTTAATTTCACAGAGCTTTTCAAGTTTTTCACGCAATTTGCCTGAGATATTGGTCATCTCAGCAAAATCAGTCACAAAAAACTGGTGAATCCATTTCATCACCTGTCCTGCGCGAAACTTTTTTTCTCCCATATCTTCGAAGAATTTTTCAAGCTGCGGACGTGACATGCCAAGTAAGTTCACTTTCGCAACAGAGTTTTGCTGTGCAGGAGCGGATGGAGATTGTTGCTGTTCAGCCGAAACTGTAGAGACAGCGACCACTTCAGTACTCATGTGTATTACCTAAACTATGTCTAACGATGAAAGGAGAAGCTCAATAAACGAGCAGAAACTTATTCAGGGAATAAAAAAAACCAGATAAGTATAATAACACTTATCTGGTTTGAATACTTCGAATTAACGAGTACGTGGAGTAATCTCAGTTTGAGCGAAGAAGTAGTTAACTTCACGATCAGCAGATGCTACAGAGTCAGAACCGTGAGCAGCATTTTCGTCGATGCTTACAGCGAAGTCAGCGCGGATAGTGCCTGGAGCAGCTTCTTTAGGGTTAGTTGCGCCAAGAATTTCGCGGTGAGCAAGAACTGCGTTTTCGCCTTCAAGAACTGAAACAACAACTGGACCAGAAGTCATGAACGCAACTAGGTCAGCAAAGAAACCACGTTCTTTGTGCTCTGCGTAGAAACCTTCAGCTTCAGTTTGAGTCAAGTGTTTCATTTTAGTTGCAACGATTTGAAGACCAGCTTTTTCAAAACGAGCAAAGATGTCACCGATGTGGTTTTTAGCAACTGCGTCTGGTTTTACGATAGATAAAGTACGTTCAATAGCCATGATTGGCTCCTTAAGTCAATGTAGACATGAAAATTTTGGCGCATTATACCGACATAATGCACAATTTTCTGCTTTTACTCTGTAAAAAGTTGCTTTTTTCGATGCAAGGATTATCGTGCTTCGTCAATCCATGCCATTTGAATTGCTTCAAGCAAACCTTCAGTCGACTTGGTCGGATCATCACTAAAGTCTGGTAAGGCACACACCCAAGCATGTAAGTCTGTAAAGCGAATCCACTGCGGATCGACATCTGGATGAGCTTCATACAACTCAATAGCAATATCAATAGTGTCTGACCAACGTAAGCCCATGGTGGAGTCTCATCACAATGTAGAAGATGCTGTACTGTAGCAAACTCTGAAATTTAAGCGCTAGTTTGTTTGGGATAAAATTGGGCTTTTTTACAACACGATATTTAAAAATGGTGCACTACAAATTAAAGCGACGGCTACAACCGCACCTATAGCCGCTCCGACCAACACATCACTTGGATAATGTAGCCCTAAAATCATGCGTGACGCGGCAACCAAAACAGTAAAAGGCAACATGAGCACCAATAAAATTGGCTGTACAAAGCCCAATAACGTACTGACCATCACTGCATGTAGAGTATGACCTGAAGGAAAACTAAAATGGTCAAGCGGTCGCTCACCCATTCGAATCACCTGATGTACTTGATAGGGTCTTGGGCGAATAGTTTTGATTTTTAAAACTTTATAAATTAAGGTCCCGCACAATGAACCAAGAACCAAATACACGATTTGCAAACTGTAGACCAATCCTTGCAACAACCAAGTTAAAGCCAACATCGTGTACCAAAAGATGCCATCTCCCAATCGACTGATCCGCTTAAAAAAATTGGCTACAGCATGCGAATGGGAAAAATGATTGAGATAGACACAACCTTTTAAATCTAAATCTAATATTCTTATTTTTGCAGTTTTAAGATTCATACCACTTCTCCTTAACAACAATGTTGAAAGTTCAGCTGAAAAATCATTGTTATATGACGATTTAATTCATCAAAATCGCTTCTCGTTAAGCTCATATTAAAGGGTGTTTTTGACAGTTTGATGATTTAAATTAAAACCCATCAAAATTACCCAACTCATCTTTATCACTGACACTTTTAAAACAGCTATTGGTTAAGGTGCTGCCTTAATATTTGCCGCGTGATATAAGGCTTGCTCAAACTGTTTTACAGGATACTGCCAGCCCACACTTTCAATGTCCTGACGCGCTTGAGTTCCCATACATCTAAGCACCTTTTGCTCTGGCAACTGAATAATAGTTTGCATAAAGTGTGCCACTTGTCCAAAAGGACTCAACCACCCTGTTATACCTTGCTTGATATAACGCTGCGGACTGGCATAGTTATAGGCCACCACAGGTAAGCCACTGGCCATGGCTTCGAGTACCACATTACCAAAAGTCTCTATTTGACTAGCAAAAACAAAAGCATCTGCACTGGCGTAGACTTGAGCGAGTGACTGCCCTGTTAAGCTTCCCGTAAAAATAACATCTGAGCCATTTGCCATCTCAGTTAAGCGCTTGCGATCTGGCCCATCTCCCACAATCACCATTTTCAACTTGCGTGATTGCTGCTTCTTGATATTCAAATAGCTTTGAATGAGCACATCGACTTCTTTTTCTGGAGATAAACGCCCCACATATAACAGCACCGTAGTATTTGCATCTGCTTGCCAATGCTGACGCAATTGTTCTGAGCGGTGCTCTGGATGGAAGCGAGTTGTATCGACCCCTCGCCCAACCTCAACCAAAGGACAAGTCACCCCAAAGGCCTGGAGTTGATTTAACGTGGTTTCACTCGGCACACAGGTGAGTACCGTATGGTTATGAAACCAGCGAAGATAACTTTCAATCGGTTTGACCAGTAAAGCCAAATCAAAGAAGCGACTAAAGTCATGAAAAGTTGAATGAAAGCCACTCGACACTGGAATTTGATGTGCTTGAGCAGCATACAGTGCCGTCAACCCCAACGGTCCTTCCGTCACAATATGGACCACATCTGGTGCGAAGCGTTCAATCGCTTTGCTGACTTTAACATACTGTGGCATACCAAATTGCATGTCGGCATATTTAGGAATGCTCTTTGCCCAAACCAAACACTCCTGTTCTGCCTGAAAGTCGGTACATATGGTTTTTTGTACTGGGCGGATGAGCTGAATACGATGCCCCAGTTTTTGCAAACCTTTACACAGTTGTAATAAAGAGTTCGCAACACCATTGATTTCTGGTGACCATGTTTCCGTCACGATGGTTATTTTTAACTTGGGCTTGAGTGTTTCTTGAAGGATAGAAAGTTCTTGCTGAATATTATGCTGATGTTGTTGCTTGAGATAAAACCGCTGAGGTTCCGGGAAATTGTGCTGTTTGAATAATTTTGTTGTCATTGAAGCGATCATGTTATTCCAAACTTTTCTTATTTTCCTCCAAGTTTAATTAAACTATTTGACAGTTTGATGATAATAGACCTCTTTCATAAATCATTTTTTACTCAGTTCCAAATTATAGATCCCAGCAATTAGATTGAACCTCAATCCCAATCTTTTTCCTCGATTGCGATATCGCTCAGCAAGGATTTTGAAGGTTTTCAAACTGCCAAATACATGCTCAATGCCAATTCTTCTTTTGTTAATTTCTCGATTGTAAAGCTTTAGCTCAGGATCTAGTTTGCAGCGTTTTTTTGCTTTTAATGGCAATAGGCTATTTCGATACACTGTGTAAATCCCTTGATAACCCTTATCTGCAAGTATAAAGGCACTTGCAGGAATCTGATTCAAATTGCGTTTGAAAAGTTCGAAATCATGTACAGCACCACGACTTGTGCATAAACTCAGAATTTGCTGAGTTTTATAATGAACAATGGCTTGAACTTTGAAAGTATGTGCCTTCTTCTTACCACTATAGCTTTTCTTCTGTTTTTTTAGGCCTTTGTATTGGAATTTCTGTGGCATCTACGATCACCACATTCCAGTCAATACCTTCGCCTTCAGGCAAATGCTTTGGTAAATTAAATAAATTGGACTTGATGAGGCAGTCCTCTACATGGTGTACGATTCTTGAAGCAGTGGGCTATGACACGCCATAACTTGTTGCGACATGGAATAATGTTCGGTATTCACGCCAATAGCTTAAGCATAAGAGAATCTGATCTTCTAGGCTTAATTTAGATGGTCTACCTTTGGCAGGAACATGCATTTTCAATTGCTCAACCATTAAATTAAAGGTTGACCATGAGATGCCGGTATATCGCTTAAACTGTGTTTCAGAAAGCTTCTTTGAATAGATGTATTTCATTCAAAGATTATGCCTGAATGTTTAAGATTCTTCGGTACAAATAATCAGCAATAGATAGGTCGTTTTTTGATTTATGAAAGAGATCTAATGAATGCAATAAAATAAAAAGACACCTATGATTAGTAGGTATCTTTTTACATATTAATAGTTTAAAGACCTAAAATTTAAAACATCAAATTAATATACAAGCTATCTTTATACACACCTGCTGGGGTTAAGGCAGTTGGGCGCTCCATCAATTGCACCAAGACTACAAACTTATTTTGCTCAGTTGCTGGTTGAGCAATAGGGCTATTCCAACGTGATGCACTTGCTCCTGAAATATTCATTTGAGTTCTCAATTTATAGTTTTTCTCATTGACTAAATAACTACTCCCTGTTGCATTAGTTAAATTACGCGAATTGAATTTAATCGCGTAATTACTATCACAAGCCACTGAGAAAGAAGTTGCAGCTTGACTAAGATACGATGAACTTAGATTCAACTGGCTTGAAGTTAAACGCTCAATTTGACACTGTTTTGCATAAGCTATTGGGGTGGCCGCTACACAAAACAGCAGTATAATAATGTTCAGTTTCATGGCTCTACTCCATTTATTTACACTGAAGATCCAGTACTGATGAGTTGTCATCATTCTTAGTATCTGTAATTGTAAGTTCTGCCGAACAACTGCGTGCTTCTTTAGTTTTAATTTGTATCTTATATGTTCCCGGAATCAAACCATAAAGCGTTACGCTACCATCGGTAGAAATCGGATAAACCTCTCCTTCACCATTATTATCAATATAAAGCTCTGAACCAGCAGCAAAAGACCGATTGTTACTATCTACTGGCTTAACAGTGACTTGTTTCGCATGGAATACTGGGAAATTGATGATATAACCGCGTTGATTTAAAGCTGTTAATTGTTTGCTTGAATACTGTATTTTATCTTCGATAGGTAGTTGATTTTGATCAAATGCAATGTCGTATTTAACATAAGGAATAACATCATGAATAAAGGCATACCCCTTTTTATTGGTTTTATCAACATAGGTCAGCGATCTTAAAATATCAATATCTTGATAATCCCCTACTTTGACTAGAGTAAATGCGTTATCAACCATTTTAGTAAAACTGATTTTATTACCCAACCAAACAACTGCTCCTCGATAATTTAACTGTGATTCACGATCTTCACGACCTTGCACATGATAGAAATCTAAATCTCCTACATCTGTTTTAACAACACCATTAAAGTTAAACATCGTATCTTCACTACGACGGTTTACGCCAAGAGAATAATCAAAACCGACTTGATTGGAATCATATTTCACCAACTGGAGATTTGTATTTTGGTCAGCTGATTGACTAAAGTAAACGGACTTATTATCAAAACTGTAGCTAAGTGAAAGAATGCCGCCTGAGTCTTTCCTGTCACCAAAAGAGTTGAAATAGCTTAAACCAAATGAAATTCGACGACCAAAATTCCGATTAAACCCAACATTTATTACCTTTTGGTTACTATTAGGAAACTCAGGATTTTCATAATATTTTTGTTCTGCATAGTTAATATTTAGATTATGTAAATAGGGCACATTACTCATACCAAAATATGCAAGATTTTCAAATTTCGGATAGTTAGAATTGGCACCTAACTCATCTCCTAAAAATTTAAAATCTTTTTCTGTATATTTTGAACTAGCCCCCATTGAAAATCGACCAAAGTCTTTACTTGCGGATAACCCATAGGAATAATTAAATTGGTTTTCATCATCATGAGAAGCAAGAACAACACTATCGAGAACAAAAATATTACTAATCGCTTGTGTCCACATGAACCCTATATTTTGTAAATCTTTACTGTAAGATAAATTGCTTCCTAACGTAGTTGAGTTTGACATACCTCTGCGAAAATAAGTATTCACAAAGAAGTCCCTATAATCACTGCTATCCAAATTATAGTTGTAACGAAGTTTACCTGCTGCAACACTATATTCATTCAAACCAGATCGTAATAGTCTATTGGTCACCATAATAGGAAAGCTTTGTACACTTCGATTCCCGAGTACATCCTCAACTACAATTTGCGCATTACCTGCTTGTTGGATTTGTGCCCCCATCAGTAAGTTATAATCACCAGGGCTCACCTTTTGATTATAAATATTTACGCCATTTATATATAAATCAACAGTAGAAGGAACGCGTGCACTCCCTTGTAAACTTGGCATATTCCAGTACACAAAATTTGGTCTTTCAGTGTAATTCGTCCCCCAATTTAAACCTGCAAAACGTAAAGAATTAATCAAAGGGTTATATGTAGTTGTAGTATCCCCTATCGTTAAGCGGGTCATATGTTTAGGAAATTCAAAATCGACACTACTACTTAAGCGAACCACCCGCTCATCAGTGGGGGTATTCTGATACAACATCGAGTTTTTCATGATCCAATAATCTTTGAAAACCCCTAACTCCATCAGTCCACTATAAGATTTATTAGAATTACTAGTTGCATAAAGAAAATCATAATTTATGAAACCACCAAAACTGGCTTTTTCTGGAATAACACTTCCATTTAAGTTATTAAAATCAGATTCAAAAGAGTCTGTAGGAATAGTCAATTTAATGGATTGTGATGTGTCATCAAACGCTGACTGAATTACTCCTGATGACACTGAACAAAACTCTGGCCGAGAGGAGAGCGTTTTTAATTGGCTTGTTGTAATTTGACGTTCTGCCAGTATATTACATTCAATATAGTATTGATCGCCTTCTTTTAATAAGGCAACATCCGTATGATGATCTAAATCATTAATCCATAAATTTGCAATATTTTCTTCCAGCACAGCTTCACTGGCATTCACATTTAGTGCAAAAAAAATATGAATAACGATAAGTATTCTTATTTTCGTATTCATCGTAAACTCCCCACCTCAGACTAATCCGAGAATTTGAGTTCCACCATTTTATCGTTCTTATCAGTAAACAATTGAACATAATAATTTTTAGGATTTGATATTCGTGTATTGTTTAAATCATAAGACGTGCTTTTATTTGCAAGCAAATAACTCATAGTCTCCGTTTTAAAAACTTCTTTTTTATTAGCATCGACAATCTTCAAATTTGCAATTTGAATATGGGAATTCGCGTTATTTTTAACAACGAGTTTATTATTTTCTACATTAAATTTGAGCTTAACATCTTCTTGCTTTCCAACAAAGAGTGGTAAGTTAAAACTTACAAGAAAATTCACAGATGACTCTTTCACTGCCTGCGGAATCTCATCAACCATCACACGCCATGTACCTTCTTGCTGTCCACTTAAAATAGACTCAATGGGACGGTTAAAGCCCACACGAATAATCTGTTTACCATTCGGCTGCAAAATAAAGTTTTTAGGATTAATAATTAAGGAGTTATCAGGCTCCAGTACGTTTTCGCCATTTTCTTTTTGCGTCCACTTAAATGCTTTTACTTCAAAAATTCTCTTCTCAGTTTCATCTTTAGATTCTAAGGTAAGTGTTGTCGTTCTTTGTTTTGTTGGATTTTGAATATACATTTGGACTGGATCAACTGAAACACCAGCATTTGATACCGACATATAAAACATCGAAGACACCAAAATCGCTATTATTTTTTTCATGTTACACCGCCTTATTATAATTTATAAAAAAACCTAACCTGATGCTGTGATCAAGTTAGGTTTAGTAAAAAATTAGTAATAGACTTTGATACGATAAGTATCAGTATATGTACCCGCACGTTGGAATGCACCAACTGCTGCATTAGTTACCGAAACAGAATATTGATCGTCAGCTAGACCATTATGATTTGAATTACCGAATGGAATTACACCGCCACCTGTTTTATTTGTAACAATTGTTGTTGGTACACGAACACTGCCATCGTCCTCATGTTTAACATAAGTACTTGCACTTGTACCTGTGTTCGCTGTTTGAATGTTAAGTGTATAGTGCGTATTACTACGTACAGTGTAATTTGAACTTTGTGTTCCACCATTTTTATTCAGCGTAATGGCACTACCGCCAAGCACTTCACATTTTTTAGGGATTTCTAATTTAATAGGAATATCTTTTTCACAACCTAGAGAAGTACAGTTCCCCCAGTTATAACTAGGGCGTGATGCTGTATCATCCTCTGCATAAAGGGCTGTAGAACCTGCACCTAATAGTGTTGCAACTAGTGATGCTTGAAGTATTTTATTCATAGCTACTCTCCGAGATTTTTCTTTTAAACCTGATTAATTGTTATGATCACCCTTAATCAAAACTGGACCTTGCTTGGCTACCAAGCTTTTCTTAAGTGTGTTTTTATTCTAGTTATTCTGTATAAAAAACCACCTATGCAGCCTTTTTCACTCAAATAAAGAACCAACTTTAAAACCCCAGTAAAGTGAAATTAAGATTTTGTTTTTATTTCTATTTTAGTTGTTAATTAATTTTATGAATCCCTAAAAACAGTTACACTAATTTCAGTGATGCACAATTTTAGTGCTTTTTTATATTTTAAATAGATCTCTGTTTTATATTAGAAATTCACTTTTACATTTCATTACATCTTCAGTTGAATAATTTCTTAAATCGCTAAAAAATTCATTTTTCATCCTTTTTTTACTTTATATTTCTATCAATTTTTCAATTCAGGTCGATCATCTTGCTAAAATCCAAAGTTTATTCACATGCTATTTACCCAGTTTTAGGGATTGAATAACATGACTAAAATCACATAATCAAGCCTTAAATTTACATGACCTACTATTTTAGAAATCAAAAACTCACACTAAAAACCCAAACGTAAGCATAAGTACACTTTTTGAGAGTTGCATTTATTGCAATAAAGCTCATAGATACGTTATTAATCCAATAGTTTTTTAACAATATATGCTGCCCATATATCTAGCACTGAAATGGAATTCTCGTTGATTCCATATAACGATTTTGAACACGGGTAAGATCAACTTATAGCTGTGTAGCAATATCCATATCAGCATCCCATTTGTACTCACAGCTTTTTAGTCAATAACTTTGCCCTACATAACAAATTAGTAGTAGATTAATAAAAAACCCTGCCAAAGCAGGGTTTTATTACTTAAAATTAGCTAGATAAGAAACTTAGTTCTTTTCTTTATCTACGATTTTGTTCGCTTGAATCCAAGGTACGAAAAAAATGGGAAAGCATTGCTTTCCCATTTTTAAAGGCACGTAACGTAACCTTAGTTCTTTTCTTTATCGAAGATCTTGTTTACTTGAATCAAAAGTACGAAAAAGATGAAAGCACTGCTTTCATCTTTTTGAGGCACGTAACAATAAAAATAGAAAAAACCCACTCAAATAGAGTGGGTCTTCGCATTCAAATCAATTGATTCGAGAAATTAGTTCTTCTCTTTATCAACGATTTTGTTGGCTTGAATCCACGGCATCATTGCACGAAGTTTATTACCTGTTACTTCAATACCATGCGCTGCGTTTTGACGACGACGAGCAGTCATTGATGGGTAGTTCAACGCACCTTCGTTAATGAACATCTTCGCGTATTCACCAGATTGAATACGTTTAAGTGCATTGCGCATCGCTTCACGAGACTGTTCATTGATTACTTCAACGCCAGTTACATATTCGCCATATTCAGCGTTGTTTGACACTGAATAGTTCATGTCCGCGATACCGCCTTCAAACATCAAGTCAACGATTAACTTAAGTTCGTGTAAGCATTCGAAGTAAGCCATTTCAGGTGCATAACCTGCTTCTACCAAAGTTTCGAAGCCCATTTTCACAAGTTCTACTGCACCACCACAAAGAACTGCCTGCTCACCAAATAAGTCAGTTTCAGTTTCTTCACGGAATGAAGTCTCGATAATACCTGTACGACCACCACCTACACCAGAAGCATATGAAAGTGCTAGGTTACGTGCATTACCAGACGCATCTTGATGAATCGCGATTAAGTCAGGAACACCTGAACCACGTTGGTATTCAGAACGTACAGTATGACCTGGTGCTTTTGGTGCAACCATGATTACGTCAAGATCAGCACGTGGAACAACTTGGTTATAAAGAACAGAGAAACCGTGAGCAAATGCTAACGTTGCACCTTCTTTAATGTTTGGTTCGATCACGTCACGATAAAGTTGTGATTGGAACTCATCTGGAGTCAAGATCATGACTACATCAGCTTGTGCTACGGCAGCAGGAACTTCAGCAACTTTAAGACCTGAATTTTCAGCTTTTTTCCAAGAAGTAGAACCAGCACGTAGACCTACAGTTACGTCTACACCAGAATCTTTAAGGTTAAGTGCATGTGCGTGACCTTGTGAACCGTAACCAATGATCGCTACTTTCTTAGATTGGATGATAGATAAGTCGCAGTCTTTATCGTAAAAAATTTGCATTGCTGTCTCCGCTAAAATGCTTGGTATTCTGTAATTCCATCAAGGGGTTTATTGTTTGATGAAATCCTCCTCTTTCTCAAAAGGAGGTTGAATCGTGTTAATGAATTAAATGGTTAAAACTTTTTCGCCACGCGCGATGCCTGAAACACCTGAACGCACAACTTCAAGAATGGTGTTCTCTGCGAGTGCATCAATAAAACCATCAATTTTTTCAGTCGTACCCGCGATTTGAATGGTGTAGGTCGTTGGGGTGACATCAACAATTTGCGCACGGAAAATGTCCGCAGTTCGTTTGATTTCAGCACGTGCCGAGCCAAGTGATTTGACTTTAATCAACATCAACTCACGCTCAATGTGCGCACCTTCAGACAAATCAACCACTTTCACCACTTCAACCAATTTGTTGAGCTGTTTGGTGATTTGTTCAATTTTATGGTCATCGCCATAAGTCGTTAACGTCAAACGAGATAAGGTCGGATCTTCAGTTGGCGCAACGTTTAAGGTCTCAATGTTATAACCACGTTGAGAGAATAAACCCACCAAACGAGAAAGCGCACCAGCTTCGTTTTCTACAAGTACAGAGATAATGTGTCTCATGACGTGCGCTCCCCTTTACCTAACCACATATCTTGCATTGACTGACCTGCGATAAGCATTGGATAAACATGCTCTGTACGGTCAACCATCACATTAATAAATACACATTTATCATTGATCGCCATTGCTTCAGCAAGCTTCGACTCTAGCTCATCCGCATGGTCAATTTGGATGCCAACATGACCATATGCTTCCATTAATTTAGGGAAGTCAGGCAATGAATCGATATAAGAACTTGAGTGACGTCCTTCATAGTTCATATCTTGCCACTGCTTCACCATCCCTAAAGCTTGGTTATTCAAGCAGAGGATTTTTACGTTTAGACCATATTGCTTACACGTCGAAAGCTCTTGGATACACATCTGAATCGATGCTTCACCTGTGATACACACTACTTGTTGGTCAGGGAAAGCCAATTTCGCCGCCATCGCATAGGGTAAACCAACACCCATGGTACCTAGGCCACCTGAGTTAATCCATTGGCGTGGACGTTTATACTTATAATAGTTCGCACCAAACATTTGATGCTGACCTACGTCAGAAGTAATGATCGCATCACCATTGGTGATTTTATCCAACGCTTCCACCACTTGTTGTGGTTTCATTACCCCATTTGCACCTGACTCATAACGCATGCCATGAACTTTACGCCATTCATTGATTTGCGCCCACCAAGCAGCCATGTCTTCAGGATTTGGTTTAGACACATTCATTTGTTTCAACTGTGTCAACATTTCTTGAAGGACAGGTTCTACCGCACCCACGATCGGGATATGCGCCATGATGGTTTTTGAAATCGTCGCAGGGTCGATATCAATATGAATCACTTTGGCATTTGGACAGAATTTTGCTGGATTATTGGTTACACGGTCATCGAAACGCGCACCGATACACAAAATAACATCAGCATTGTGCATAGTCATATTGGCTTCATAGGTACCATGCATACCCAACATGCCAATAAACTGCGGATCATTGCCAGGAAAGGCACCAAGCCCCATCAAGGTATTGGTGACTGGGAAGCCCAAAATATGTGCCAGTTCAGTTAACTGAGCAGAAGCATTACCTTGAACCACGCCACCGCCAGTATAAATCACAGGACGTTTAGCGTGAATCAGCTCTTCAATCGCTTTACGAATTTGACCTGAGTGACCACGATGCGGCGGTTGATACGAACGCATCTTCACTTTTTCTGGGTATTCGTAAGCAAATTTCTCAGCAGGATTGGTTGCATCTTTTGGAATATCGACCACAACTGGACCCGGACGACCAGAAGCTGCAATATAAAATGCCTTCTTAATAATCGAAGGAATTTCGCTGGCATGGCGCACTTGGAAACTATGTTTTACGATCGGACGAGAAATACCGACCATATCTGTTTCTTGGAATGCATCTTCACCAATTAAATGTGACGCAACCTGACCTGACAAAATCACCATTGGGATTGAGTCCATATAAGCCGTTGCAATTGGAGTCACAGTATTGGTTGCACCCGGACCTGAAGTCACGAGGACCACACCCGTCTTACCTGTTACGCGTGAGTAAGCATCTGCCATATGACCAGCAGCTTGTTCATGGCGCACGAGGTAATGATTGATTTTGTCTTGTTGAAAGAACGCGTCGTAGATATGTAAAACTGCGCCGCCTGGGTATCCAAATACATGTTCAACGCCTTCGTCCGCCAATGCGCGAACGAGCATTTCACCACCAGATAAAAGTTCCAACGTGATTCACCCTAATCTTTATCACTGCAATGGTGGAAGGCACCAGCAGTGTTTCATTCATTGATTGTCTGCACTGTTATAGCACACATATTTCTTAGTTTTCATAGCAATAGGAAAAAATTCTGATCTGTATGCTGTTTGAGCAATATGAGATCTAAAACGTGTTGGGATAAACACATTTTTTTACTTTGTTCACGGTCTCGGCTAGAAAGCGTGTCCATTGCATGAAATGACACTTTATCGAAGGGTGATCGAGTAAAGGCATATAAAACTAAAGACAGCATTTTTAGGAGTTTCGTGACTAAAGTCAAGTTTAAAAATTAGCTTTTTTTTGTTTATTTACAGAGCGTTTGTTTTTTATTCATCGCGGACAAAGAAAACTGAGTCGCTTTTTCTCTGTTTTTTAGTGCAAAAACAAATAGATTTCTATTTCACTGAATTTATTAATAAAAAAACATAATAAAACCCATAAATAAGTTTAATAAGATATTCACCCAAATTTAAATCCAACATCTATCTCAGATTTTTTCAGTTTTAAATATAGATCAGCATTTGTTCATCAGGTTTTAGCATAATCTTCTTATTTTCATACTGTGCCATAACGCATATTTCAGACTTTAAACTGAGGATTTGACCTGCAAAACATTTCAAAAACACAGATGAAAAAATGCATCAAACACTGCTTATTGCTCTCAAATTGGCATAAAATAACGACAACGATAAACCCGATAAAATCCAATGATTACGGATATAAAAAGGACAATGCTAGATGAGTATTCAGTTTGCAAAAATGGCAGCATGTTTGGTGGGGATGGGGCTTGCAATAGGCAGCACACAAAGCTTTGCTAAGACGTATTATAAGTGGGTTGATAGCCAAGGCTCGACACATTACACCACGACACCTCCACCCAAAACAGCAAAGAAAAAAGGCAAAGTCGACACCTATGGTTGGAAAAATTCGCCACAAGCTGCGTCATCGGAAGCACCGCCACCTTCCAATATGCCAAATACCGTACCAGCCCCTCCCAACGCTATACCGAGTGCTGCCCCAGCACCAGCGGTTGATTTAGAAAATCAACGACGTGAAGCGAATGAAGCACTTCAACAAGGACAACAAGTCCGCCCTGCGGTTTAATCATTCCGTACGGTTCCGGATTTATTTTCAGCTTGTTTAATTTCCTGCACAAAACATAGCGCAAAATTCACTTTTAGGTGCATTTTGCGCTATGCTGTGCAACAAACTTTTTAACCATTGTTCTACATACGTATATGACTACTCACATTGACCCTGAATATCAAGCGAGCGCGATTGAACCTACCGTCCAACAAGACTGGGAAGCTCGTAAAGCCTTTAAAGTTGCCGACTCTGTAGAAGGTCCACGTCGTTATATCCTCTCGATGTTCCCTTATCCAAGTGGCAAACTGCATATGGGTCATGTGCGTAACTACACCATTGGTGATGTCATCAGCCGTTTCCACCGTCTCAAAGGAGAAACTGTCCTGCAACCGATGGGTTGGGATGCTTTTGGTTTACCTGCTGAAAATGCTGCAATTGCACACCAAGTTGCACCTGCAAAATGGACCTTTGAAAACATCGCATATATGCGTGACCAATTAAAAAAATTAGGTCTATCAGTCGATTGGGATCGTGAATTTGCAACGTGTACCCCTGAATACTACCGCTGGGAACAGTGGTTATTTGTACAACTTTATAAAAAAGGCCTTATTTACCGTAAGTTATCTACCGTAAATTGGGATCCTGTGGATCAGACTGTACTTGCCAATGAACAAGTTGAAAATGGTCGTGGCTGGCGTTCAGGTGCATTGGTTGAAAAACGTGATATTCCAATGTATTACTTCCGCATTACTGACTATGCGCAAGAATTATTAGACGATTTAAATACCTTAAAAGACGGTTGGCCACAACAAGTCTTGACCATGCAACGCAACTGGATTGGTCGCTCACAAGGGATGGATATCACCTTCCCTTCTGCAAATCCTGACGTTTATGCAGAAGGCTTAACAGTATTTACGACACGTGCTGACACCTTAATGGGTGTGACTTATGTAGCTGTTGCTGCTGAGCATCCAATGGCACTGAAAGCTGCGGAAAATAATGCTGAACTTAAAGCATTTATTGAAGAATGCCGTATGGGTTCGGTAGCAGAAGCCGACCTTGCCACTGCTGAAAAGAAAGGGATGGCAACAGGTCTGTCTGTGAAGCATCCTGTGACTGGCGAAGAAGTTCCGGTTTGGATCGCCAACTATGTATTGATGTCTTATGGTTCAGGTGCAGTGATGGCAGTTCCATCACACGATGAACGTGACTTCGAATTTGCCAATAAATATGGCTTGACCATCAAGCAAGTGATTGATGCTAAAGGCGCAGATGATGCTGACTTTGATGCGACTCAATGGCAAGAATGGTATAGCTCGAAAGAAGGTAAACTGGTCAATTCAGCCGAATTTGACGGTCTAGATTTCCAAGGTGCATACGATGCATTCCTTGCTAAATTAGAACCAACAGGCCTAGCAAGTTCTAAAGTTCAATTCCGTCTACGTGACTGGGGGGTTTCCCGTCAGCGTTATTGGGGTTGCCCAATTCCAATGATCAACTGTGAAAAATGTGGTCAGGTTCCTGTACCTGAAGAGCAACTTCCAGTGGTCTTACCGACTGATGTCGTACCTGATGGCTCGGGTAATCCATTGAACAAGATGCCTGAGTTTTATCAAACCACTTGCCCAAGCTGTGGTGGTGATGCGCGTCGTGAAACAGATACGCTGGATACCTTTGTAGAGTCATCTTGGTACTATGCACGTTATGCATCTCCTGATTTTACTGATGGTTTAGTTAAACCTGAAGCTGCTCAAACATGGCTTCCAGTAAATCAATACATCGGTGGTGTTGAACACGCGATTCTGCACTTACTTTATGCACGCTTCTTCCACAAATTGATGCGTGATGAAGGTGTAGTACAAGGCAATGAACCATTTACCAACCTGTTAACTCAAGGTATGGTCTTGGCAGACACTTATTACCGTGAAGCTGAATCAGGCAAGAAAACTTGGTTTAACCCTGCGGATATCGACCTCGAACGTGATGAAAAAGGTCGTATTCTATCTGCGAAATACCAAGGCGATGGTCAAGACGTGATTGTTGGCGGCCAAGAGAAAATGTCGAAATCGAAAAATAACGGTATCGACCCACAAGCCATTATTGATCAGTACGGTGCAGATACAGCACGTGTATTCATGATGTTTGCAGCGCCACCAGATCAATCACTTGAATGGTCTGATGCAGGTGTGGAAGGCGCAAACCGTTTCTTGAAACGTGTATGGCGTTTGGTTGCCAGCTTCCTTGAAAAAGGCAATGCAGCATTTGCCATTGATACTGCTCAACTGTCTACAGAAGCACAAGACTTACGTCGTAAAACGCATGAAACCATTCAAAAAGTGGGTGATGACATCGAACGCCGCCATGCCTTTAACACGGCTATTGCAGCAATGATGGAACTGTTAAATGCGAACAATAAGTTTGAAGCGAAAAATGATAATGATGTTGCGGTTGCTCGTGAATCGATTACGACGCTTTTAACTTTACTTGCGCCATTTGCACCACATTTAAGCCAGACTTTATTGGCTGAATTTGGACTGGACTTAACCAGCGTGTTGTTCCCGACTGTAGACGAATCTGCACTCACACGTAATACACAAACGATTGTTGTTCAAGTGAATGGTAAACTGCGTGGCAAATTAGAAGTGTCTGTCGATACATCGAAAGATGAATTGCTTGCACTGGCTAAAGCATTGCCAGAAGTTCAACAATTCTTGACTGGTCCAACCAAGAAAGAAATTGTGGTGCCAAATAAATTAGTGAATTTGGTGGTTTAAAAAGCTTTAAAACGCCTTCTTAAGTTCCCTCTCCTTCAAGGAGAGGGCTAGGGAGAGGTAAACTCCCCTCATCCTAACCTTCTCCCTAAGGGAGAAGGAACTGAAAACGATAAACAAAACCCAAACAAAGCCCGTTGCCAGTCAACGGGCTTTGCACATACAATCACGACATATTATTTTTCTTTTATCAAAAAGATCAAACAGAGGACAACACATGCATTTAGGCAAACGTTTGGCAGCTATTGTTTTAACTTGTGGCCTAAGTGCTGGCTTGGTCGGGTGTGGCTTTCATTTAAAAGGCACCAATCCAAGCGCAACGCCGATTGCTTATTCAAAAATGAATTTGGTGCTTCCGAAGAACACCGATGAACTGCATGAAAAATTGGCCATTTATTTAGGTGCGTCGGGTGTACAGCTGAGCAGTGGATCAGATGCCTATGTGCTTCGCGTGCTAGACTATAAACCACAGCGTTTAGAGCTGAATGGTAAACTGATTGAAGTATTACTACGCCTCAATGTCACCTTCCGTATCGAAGATGCGCAAGGCCGTGCGCTGACTGAACCACGAACCGTAGTTGCAACGCGTAGTTATCAATACAACGTTGAAACCGTCAACACCGATGACCAAGAGAAAAACTATTTGAATCAAGTCATCGTGGATGATGTCGCGCAGCAAATTGTGCGTCAGATTTCTTCGAACCGCCTACCACCAGCACAGCAGTAAGGTTTAACAATGAAACTTGACTATTTGCAAGCCTTAAAACGTGTCGATGAAGCTCGCGGTGCGTGGATTATGCAAGGTCAAGAACCATTGCTTGAGCAAAATTTACTGGATGCATTTCGAGCAAGTTGGCAAAAGCAAGAAATTGAACGACAACGGCATGACATCAGCAATGTCAATGACTGGAAAAATGTCTTTAATGCACTCAACAGCTTGTCCTTATTTTCAAGTCAGCTTGCCATTGAAGTTCATGGTAATATTAAGCCCGATGCTAACGCTTTAAAGTTGCTAAAAAGCTATATCCAAAGCAATGAACAGAACTTGCTTTTGGTGGTGATGCCAAAACAGGACAGCGCCAGCCTAAAAACGGGCTTTTTCCAAACGGTTGAAGCCAATGGAGTCCATGTTGCCCTGACCGCGAATTATCCGCGTGACCGTCAGCAGATTTTAAGCATTGAAGCAGATAAGCTTGGGGTTAAACTGAGTCAGGATGCATGGCAGTGGTTAGAACAACACCATGAACACAACTTACTCGCAGCTAAAAATAGCTTAATGCGTGTCAGCGACACCTTTGCCGAGGTTGAGCTGATTCAGATTGATCATTTACATGCCTGCTTACAAGATCAGTCCCGCTATAGTACTTTCGATTTGAGTGATGCTCTGCTCGAAGGCAATCTGGCGCAATCGATTAAAATTTACCAATACCTGATTGCCTCAGGTGAACCCCTCAGTCTGATTTTGTGGAGTATCAGTAAAGAAATGCGTTTACTCATGCAACTGTTTGAGCAACCGCAAAATGCACTGCAACTGGGGATTTGGAAGAATAAAGTCAGCGTCTATCAACACGCCTTACGTCGACTGAACCCGCAGTGCTTTTTAACGTGGCCCAGTCTCCTGCTTCGCATTGATGCTTCGATTAAAGGTTTGGGGCATGAAAATGCTGAACATGTCGTGATGCAAGCCATTGCGACGCTGTGTGGAAAATCACTCTTTCCCGCTTAAATTGCCGCAACGAGTCTTTTAAAAATAATAATCATTTCTATTTGTTCAAAAAATTCACGATTTATCCGTATTTCGCTTTTATACTATCTGCAATTCTGTTTACTCCCTGATTCCAATGCAAAAAATAAAAGCTGTCAAAATGGTTATCGCGGTACTATGTGTTGCCGTACTTGCTTATGTCGCGTGGACATATTTCAAACCAAAACAAGAACAACCACAATATATTAGCGAATCTGTCACTCGTGGTGATCTTGAAAATACGGTATTGGCGACAGGTACTTTAGATGCAACCAAACTGGTGAGTGTCGGCGCACAGGTCTCAGGTCAAGTACAGAAAATGTATGTGCAACTGGGTGATGAAGTTAAACAAGGTCAATTGATTGCGCAAATTGATTCAACCACCCAAGAAAACAGCTTTAAAACAGCAGAAGCCAACATTAAAAATTTGCAAGCACAGCGTCTACAACAAGAAGCCAGTCTTAATGAGGCGCAACTGGCATATAAACGTCAACAACAAATGTATGCACAAGATGCTACATCAAAAGCAGAATTAGAATCGGCTGAGGCCAGCTATAAAACAGCACAAGCACAAATTAAAGCGATTGATGCACAGATTGAATCTGCAAAGGTGACTAAATCGACGGCACAAACCAATATCGGTTATACCCGCATTGTGGCACCGACTGATGGTACTGTGGTGGCGATCGTGACTGAGGAAGGTCAAACTGTAAACGCCAATCAAAGTGCGCCGACCATTGTTAAAATTGCAAAATTACAAAACATGACCATTAAGGCGCAAGTCAGTGAAGCGGACATCATGAAAGTTGAAAAAGGCCAACAGGTTTATTTCACCACTTTAGGTGATGACAGCAAGCGTTATGCCAGCCTACGTCAAGTTGAGCCTGCACCAGACTCGATTAGCAATGAAAGTACCACCAGCACATCAACCAGCACCGCAATTTACTACAATGCGCTGTTTGATGTACCCAACCATGATGGCAAGTTACGTATTGATATGACTGCACAAGTCTACATCGTGCTCGATTCTGCAAAAAATGCGTTATTAGTCCCTTCTTCTGCGATTTCCACTCGTCCTGCAAATGCAAAGCGTAACAGCAGTTCAAATACGCAAGCTTCGTCCTCGACACAAAGCAAATCGGACTCAGACCGTCCACAAGGTCCACGTCTTGAACGTCTAAATTTAAATGCAGCACAACAACAATTGGTTAAAGAAGGTAAAGCTACGCTGAGCGTAGTTCGTGTCTTACAAGCGGACGGCTCAGCTCAACCCAAACAAATTTTGGTGGGGATCAATAACCGTGTCAATGCACAGGTGCTTGCAGGCTTAAAAGAAGGTGATCAAGTGGTGATTGCAGACAGTTCAGAGAACTCTGCGGCTTCTGCCAATAGCAGCAACCGCCGTCGTAACAGTCCACCGATGGGAATGTAAGCATGACCAAAAAAGCCTTGCTTGAAGTCAGCAATTTGGTGCGAGAGTTTCCAGCTGGCGAAAGTACTGTCCAAATTCTCAAAGGCATTGATCTGACCATTTACGAAGGTGAATTGGTTGCCATTGTCGGCCAGTCGGGTTCAGGTAAATCGACCCTGATGAATATTTTGGGCTGTCTCGACCGTCCAACCTCAGGAAGTTATCAGGTCAATGGCCGCGAAACAGGTAAACTCGAACCGGACCAATTGGCTGAATTACGTCGTGAGTATTTTGGTTTTATTTTCCAGCGTTACCATCTTCTTGGCGACTTAACCGCAGAAGGTAATGTTGAAGTACCTGCCGTTTATGCAGGTGCAACACCGTATGCGCGTAAACAACGTGCCACTGCTTTACTGACAGAATTAGGACTGGGTAATAAAACTCAAAACCGTCCGAGTCAACTTTCTGGGGGGCAGCAACAACGTGTCTCCATTGCACGTGCCTTGATGAATGGCGGTGATGTCATTCTCGCTGACGAACCGACAGGTGCCCTAGACTCGCATAGCGGCGTGGAAGTGATGCGGATTTTGCGTGAGTTAAATGCCGCAGGCCATACCATTATTTTGGTCACCCACGATATGCAAGTGGCAAAAAATGCCTCGCGGATTATCGAGATCAGCGATGGGCAAATCATTGCAGACCGTGTCAATCAACCTGAGCACGACACTGAACTACACAGTGACCCTGATGCTGAAACGGCGATTTCTGCCCAGCAAGAAAAAAATAAAAGTGTCTCTGCATGGCGTTCTCTGCTTGATCGCTTAGGTGAAGCCTTCAGTATGGCACTTTTGTCGATGAATGCACACCGCATGCGAACCTTTTTGACCATGCTCGGCATTATTATCGGGATTGCCTCCGTCGTGACAGTGGTGGCTTTAGGAAATGGGTCACAACAGCAGATTTTAAGTAACATCAGTAGCTTAGGTACCAATACCATTACGGTGTTCCAAGGTCGCGGTTTTGGTGACAACTCCAAAACGGCCAACTTTAAAACTCTTGTTCCTGCCGATGCTGAAGCGCTCGCCACCCAACCGTATGTGAGTGCGGTTAGTCCAATGGTGAGTTCATCCAAAACCATTCGCTATCAACAAAGTGAAGCCAATGCCACCATTAATGGTGTCGGCGGTGATTATTTCACAGTGAAAGGCCTGACCTTCAAAAATGGACAAACCTTTGACCAGCGGAGTGTCCGTGACCGTACCCAAGACGTGGTCATTGATACCAATACACAAAAACAGTTTTTTAGTGATGGTAGCAGTCCGATTGGGCAAGTCGTACTTTTGGGCAGTGTCCCTGCACGAATTATTGGTGTCGTCGAACCGCAAACCAGTGCTATGGGTTCCGATGATACTTTGAATGTCTATATGCCCTACACCACGGTTATGAGTCGTATGCTCGGTCAAAGTAATGTGCGTAATATCGTGGTGCAAATCAATGATAAGTACTCCACCAGTGCGGCTGAAAACGCAATTGTGAACTTACTCACCTTGCGTCATGGTCAACAAGATGTGTTCACCATGAACAGCGATAGTATTCGCCAAACCATTGAAAAGACCACCAGTACCATGACTCTGCTGGTTTCCGCAATAGCCGTGATTTCTTTGGTAGTAGGCGGTATCGGGGTAATGAATATTATGTTGGTTTCAGTGACCGAACGGACGCAAGAAATTGGGGTTCGAATGGCAGTGGGTGCACGTCAAAGTGATATTTTGCAGCAATTCCTGATTGAAGCCATTTTAGTCTGCCTGATTGGTGGGGTGTTAGGCGTGTTGCTCTCGCTGGGTCTAGGACAAATCATTCAAAAATTTGCTGGAGATAATTTCGGGGTTGCCTACTCAACCACGTCGATTATCGCCGCATTTGTATGCTCGACTTTAATTGGTGTGGTGTTTGGTTTCTTGCCTGCAAAAAATGCAGCCAAACTCGACCCTGTTGCAGCACTTGCCAGAGAATAAGGAAAAAATATGCCTTTTTTATTAACGCGCCTTTGTACCGCGATGCTGCTTGGCAGCACGTTGGTTGGCTGTGCAGCTGTGGTTAAAACACCTTATCAAGCGCCAGCGGTACAGACGCCATCTCAGTTTCAATACGACAAAGCAACATCGCAACAACGTCAACAAGCCTTGTATGCCGATCAATGGTGGACGCTATTTGGCGATGCACAACTCAATCAACTGGTCGATGCTGTGCTCGCAAAAAATGCCGATTTGGCCGTTGCAGGGATGACCTTAAAACAAGCGCGTTTACAAGCAGAACTGGCTGAAAATCAGCAAAAGCCAAGAGTGAACTCTACGGTATCTACAGGTCATCAGTTTGACTTAAACTCAGGCAATGACAGCTCCAGTGGCCTGTCTTTGGGTGCTGGCTTAAGTTATGAATTCGATTTATTTGGTAAATTGGCTCGTCAAACTGAAGCAAAGCGATGGGAAGCACTGGCAACTGAGCAAGATTTACAAGCCACTGCTCAAAGCTTAATTGGCACCACGGCGAAGCTATATTGGCAGTTGGCCTATTATAATGAAAGCCGTACAACGGCTGAGCAAAGCCTTGCAACCTCACAAAAACTCTACGACTTGGTGAAAGTTCAGTATCAAGCTGGTGCTGTATCAGGACTGGACTTAACTCAAGCTGAACAGTCAGTACAAAGTCAAAAAGCCAGTCTGAGTCAAATTCAGCAAAGTCTGGTCGAGACCCGTACCGCAATTGCCGTGTTACTGCATATGCCTGTGCAGCAGTTGAATATTGATGAACCAAAGCGTTTACCACGCTTAGCTTTGCCAAGTATTGCTGCGGGCTTACCTGCCGACATTTTGTCGCGCCGTCCAGACTTAAAAGCAGCTGAGCTACGTTTACGTGAGAGTTTAGCGACCAAAGATGCCACCACGGCGAGCTACTATCCTTCGATTAGTTTGACTGGGAATCTTGGTTCAAGCAGCACCTCGCTCACACAACTGCTGAAGAACCCTGCTCTAACCTTAGGCGCAAGTTTAAGTCTGCCGTTCTTGCAATATAACGACATGAAACGTGACCTTGCGATTAGTCAATTGGACTATGAAAAAGCCATCGTGCAATATCGTCAGACCTTGTATCAAGCTTTTGCCGATGTTGAAAATGCACTGTCTGCACGAACTGAGTTGAGTCAACAAGTACAATTACAACAGCGGAATTTAGAACTTGCTGAGAAAGTGGAACGTTTGACCCAAGTGCGTTATCGCTATGGTGCTGTTGCTTTAAAAACCTTGTTGGATCAACAAGAAACCACGCGCACTGCGCGCTTAACCTTGGTCAATACCAAACAAAGCCAATACAACGCTTACGTGACCTTGATGCAAGCACTGGGCGGTAGCCCGATTCAACAGCTCCCTCAATAAAAAGTAGAATAAAAAACGGCACATGATGTGCCGTTTTTTTACATTTTAACTAAGCGATTAGTCATCGAGCATCAAGTCTGGGCTCATGCCTACCGTATTGAAACCTGCATCAACATACATGATTTCACCCGTAATACCATTTGCCCAAGGTGAGCAAAGGAATAATGCGGCATTACCCACATCTTCAATGGTCACATTACGTTTAAGTGGTGAAATTTTTTCGTTTACATCTAACATTTTGCGGAACGATTTAATCCCTGATGCCGCCAAAGTACGGATTGGACCGGCTGAAATCGCATTCACACGAATCCCTTCTGCACCCAAGCTAGAAGCCAAGTAACGTACGCCCGCTTCTAATGATGCCTTCGCCATACCCATCACGTTGTAGTTTGGCATCACACGCTCAGAACCTTGGTAAGTCAAAGTCAATAAACAACCTTGACGAACTAAAAGTAATGGCTTCGCAGCACGCGCCATAGCAATAAAGCTATATGCACTGATGTCATGTGCCACTTTAAAACCATCACGATCCGTTACATCGGTAAAATCACCATCCAAAGTATGCGCAGGCGCAAAACCAATCGAATGTACTACACCGTCTAAACCATCCCAGTGTTTTGCCAATTCAACAAAAGTTTGTTCAATTTCAGCATCGACAGCCACATCACATGGTAGAACAATCGTTGAGCCAAATTGTGCTGCAAATTCATCTACACGTTTTTTCAGCTTTTCATTTGGATAGGTAAACGCAAGTTCCGCGCCTTCACGATGAAGCGCTTGAGCAATACCAAATGCAATTGATAATTTACTTGCAATACCTGCTACTAAAAAACGCTTTCCAGCCAATAGTCCTTGTGCCATGTGACTCTCACTCAAAATAATTTATCTGCATAATGCCAAGTTTAAGTTGAAACCGAAATTGCATAATGCGCCTTTTTTCAATTCATCAACATTCAATAACAAATACGCCCCAATGAAGGGGCGTATTTGTTAAAACTAACGAGATTAGTCGTCGCCACGCAACATGCTGAGTAGGCGTAGAAATGAATAGTACATCCACACCAAAGTTGCTAGTAGCGCAATACCACACAGCCATTCCATCGCTTTCGGAGCGTGTTGTGCCGCAGCACTTTCAATCAAATCAAAATCTAGAATTAAGTTCAGTGATGCAATCACTGCAACAAAAGCGGCAAAACCTAGACCTAATAAGTTGTTTTCAAATAAATATGGAATGCTTGAACCAAAAGCCAAACGCATAACCATTTGCACCACAAACACAATCGCGATGGCAATCGATGCCGACATTACTACAGATTTGAATTTTTCAGTGGCACGAATAATTTGAAAACGATACAAACCAAACATCACTAAAGTAGTGACAAAAGTTGCCAACAGCGCTTGTAAAGGCACACCCGGATATTTCAATTGGAAAATAACCGAGACCCCACCTAAAAAAGCACCTTCAAACAAGGCATATGGAATGGCAAGGGTACGTGCGGTATTTGGTTTAAAAGTTGCAATCAGGCCTAAAATCAGACCACCAATTGCCCCGACTAAGGTTGCAGCATAGGCCAGCGAAATATTTAAGGTCATGAAACAGTAGAAAAACAGCGCCATACCGACCACAGCCGCAATGACTGTAAGTAATACAGACTTCTGAATGGCACCTTGAACAGTCATCGGTTGACTATAGTCCGCATGTGTTTCCACGCGGTTCAAAATAGGGTTATTACTTTGCATAACTCAACTCTTTGTTATAATTTAATTAATTTACTTTATCATAAAGCGTGTTTTAAACTTGTATAGCAAAAAAGTGTTTCTTTTTTCTATACAAATACCCTCAGCTCTATTCTATTCGATTTCAATAAAAAAGAGGCTAGCGCCTCTTTCTTTACTACTTATTTATTCATAATAAAAAAGTATTCACGATAATACTTCAGTTCCGCAATCGAATCACGAATGTCATCCATCGCTAAGTGTGAAGCATTCTTTTTCAAACCACTCATAATTTCTGGACGCCAGCGTTTAGCCAACTCTTTTACCGAAGACACGTCTAAATTACGGTAGTGGAAATATTGTTCCATTTCTGGCATTAAACGGTGTAAAAAACGGCGGTCTTGGCAGATTGAATTGCCACACATTGGTGAGCTTTTTGGATTGACCCATTTCTTTAGAAATTCTAAAGTTTGCTGCTCTGCATCTTGCGCAGTCAATTTACTGCGACGTACACGTTCAATTAAGCCTGATTGACCATGTTGACGGGTGTTCCACTCATCCATTGCATTCAGTACACGGTCTGGCTGATGTACAGCAAGCACAGGCCCTTCAGCTAAAATATTTAAGTTATCATCCGTCACAATTGTAGCAACTTCAATAATTTGGTCATTATCAGTATCGAGACCTGTCATTTCAAGGTCAATCCAAATCAAACGCGTATCAGCGGTGCTGCTCATAAATGTGCAATCTTATTCGGCTTAAAAACGATGATAGTAGCAAATTAATTGCTTCGATGCTGTAACTGATACCCTGCTTCGTGCTATTTTTGCCATCTTGAATTCATGGTTTTTTAGGATATGAATGGCTTTAATTCGTAAACGTCGTTTAACTGAACAGCAACAACGCCGCATTCAGAAACAACAGCAAACACGTCAAGAAGATATCGACACTTCAAATGACTTAGAAGGCTTGGTGGTACAACACTACGGTCGTCAGCTTGAAGTGCAAGCCCTTACGACTCCAGACCCACATCCCATCAAACCGACGGTACAAGCAGGTGAACCTGAACCGTTTTGGAAACCAATTGAACTCGGCAGCATTTGGCGCTGTCATACACGCACCAACCTCGAACTACTGGTCACAGGTGATCGTGTCAAATGGCAAGCCGACCCAAATACGGGGCTCGGGATCATCAATGCCATACAGCCACGTCAATCACTACTGACTCGTCCAGACCGTTATCATAAAGTAAAACCTGTCGCTGCCAATATCAGCCTGATTGTGATTGTATTTGCGCCACTGCCTGAGCCAGCACCAGGTCTGATTGACCGTTATTTGGTGGCCTGTGCCGATGCCAACATTCCAGCACTTTTAGTGCTGAACAAAACCGATTTGCTCAAAGACAATGACCCGATTTTAGCGTTGATTGCGGAATATCAAGCCTTAGGCTATGAAGTGATGCAAACCCAAGCCGATGGTGACTTAACAGCACTGACTCAGCGTTTAAAAAATGAAACTGTGGCTTTTGTTGGCCAGTCTGGTGTTGGTAAAAGCACTTTAATTAATGCCATCGTGCCTGATGCTGCGCAGAAAACCAATGTGATTTCTGAAAACTCAGCCTTAGGGCAGCACACCACGACCTCTACCCGTTTGATTGGCTTTGGCGAAGGCGCCTCGCTGATTGACTCACCGGGAATTCGTGAGTTTGGTTTATGGCACTTAGATGCGGACAAAGTGCAACGCGGCTTTCCTGAAATTGAAAACTTGTTGGGCTACTGTCAGTTCCGTAACTGCACCCATAAACATGAAAAACAATGTGCTTTACGCTTAGCTGCGGCAAATGGTGAAATTTTAACGCGCCGTTTAGACAGCTATTTACGTCTGATTGATGAAATTGCTGAAGCTCAGCAAAAAAATTAATTTTTATTCAACCTTAGCCCTTGAAGCGGTGATTTTGATCACCATATTTTATAAGCTATACTCTCTAGCAATTTTTGAATTGTAATTTAGGTGACTTGTGGAACGTTGGTTCGAGTTTATGGGGAATCACCCCTTCTTATTTGGAACACTTGCGGTATTGGTTGTTTTGTTTTTCGTACTTGAAGGACAACGCAATGGTCGCAAAATTTCACCACAATCTTTAGGTATTTTAGTGAAAGCTAAAAATGCCATGTTGATTGACTTACGTGATGCCAAAGATTTCCGTGAAGGTCATATCAGTGGAAGTCGCAACATTCCCTACAGCCAAATTACAAAACATGCTGAAGAGTTAAAAGCTGCAGATCGTCCACTCGTCTTCATCTGTAATTTAGGCCAAGTGGCAGGTACTGCTTTACAACAAGTTGCACATACTGACAGCTATCGTTTAGATGGCGGGATTAGCAACTGGAAGGCTCAAGGCTTACCACTGGTTAAAGCTAAATAATTTGCACAAGGAGAAACTCATGGCTCAAGTCACTATTTACTCAACGACTGTATGTCCATATTGCGTTCGCGCAAAGCAGCTCCTTGAGCGTAAAGGCGTTGAATATAAAGAAATTAATTTATCTAAAGAAGCGCCAGAAGTCCGCATTGAATTGATGCAACGCACCAATCACCGTACGGTTCCACAAATTTTTATTGATGACCAATTTATTGGTGGTTTTGATCAGCTTTATGCTTTAGAGCGTGAAGGCAAACTCGACCAACTATTGGCATAATTAGCTCAGCATATTAAGGATTAGAAAATGAGTGAAGCTCAACCACAACTTGCTTTAGAACGTATTTACACAAAAGATATTTCTTTTGAAGTCCCTGGGGCGCAAGTTTTTACCAAAGAATGGCAACCAGAGTTGAACATCAACTTATCATCTTCTGCTGAAAAAGTTGATCCAACTCACTACGAAGTTTCACTTAAAGTGGTTGTACAAGCAAACAATGCAGGCGACACGGCATTTATTGTCGATGTTACTCAAGCGGGTATTTTCCTTGTAGATGGTGTTGAAGAAGAACGTCTTCCGTATATCTTAGGTGCATATTGCCCGAACATCTTGTTCCCGTTCCTTCGTGAAGCGGTGAATGATATGGTAACTAAAGGCAGTTTCCCACAATTGTTGCTTACACCAATTAACTTTGATGCTGAGTTCGAAGCAAATATGCAGCGTGCTCAAGCAGCTGCTGTTGAAGGTCAAGCTTAACTTTAAGCCCTTCAAACATAAAAAAGACCGCTTTTGCGGTCTTTTTTATTGTACTGAATTATTTAAATGCTTTATGGCCTTGCTGCTTAATAGCCTCAAACTTGGTTGAACTTTGTTTGGCTTCCGCAAGTTTCCCAGCATGTACCAAATGTTGAGCATGTTCAATTTCTTCGGTTAATGCATCAAACTTTTGTTCATATTGTTTCACTTTAACACTGTCTTTGGGTTGTTTCACCAAACTGTCAGGCTTGTTTTGTTTGGCAGTTGCCGCGGCTTTTTGCATTTCAGCTAATGCGGTATTCGCCTCTGTGGCAGTCTTGGCTTGAGCAAAAGCTTTTGAGTTCTTCGCCAAAGATTTCATCGCACCTTCTAGCACTTCCGACGCTTGTGCAAGTCCTGCCAAACATAAACCACTGCTCAACAGCACAACCTTTAATAATGTTTTCATTCTTATTCCTATGAGTTTGCAAAAAAATGCAGCCTAAGGCTGCATTGAATATCGCAAAAATGAAGACCGATGTAAATTAAAAATCATCATCACTTTCAGGGTCTCGATGTAAAGCATCATGAATCGCTTCAACCAACTGCAAAGCAATTTCTTGTTTCGACGCTTTTTCCAAATCGCGCTTGTCCATTTTATAGCTTTCTGCAAAAAAGACCGTCATCGCATTTTCATCAGAAGCAAAACCAATATCAGGACGTGACACATCATTACAGGCAATCATATCGAGCTTTTTCGCCACCAATTTACCTGCGGCATATTCCTCGACATTGCGTGTTTCTGCTGCAAAACCCACCATGAATGGGCGTTTATCTTGCTGTGCAATGGTCGCCACAATATCAGGGTTTTTGATTAAAGAAACATTGAGCTCGTCCCCTGCTTTCTTAATCTTATGCTCTGCGACTTCTGCGACGCGATAGTCCGCAACAGCGGCTGTCGCGATAAACACATCACAACCATCATCTAACATTTGCATGCTGGTATCCAGCATTTTCATGGCAGATGAAACATTGATACGACATACACCATTCGGTGTGTCTAAGCTGACAGGACCTGCAATTAAAGTCACTTTGGCTCCTGCCGCATAACATGCAGCAGCAATGGCAAAGCCCATTTTCCCAGTACTGTGGTTGGAAATATAACGCACAGGATCAATCGCTTCACGCGTTGGCCCAGCAGTAATGGTGACTTTTTTACCCGCCAACATCCCAAATTTTTCAGCCATGGCACGCTGTGCTTTATGGAAATATTCTGTCACTTGATGTGCTAAATCCTCAGGCTCGGGCATACGGCCTAACCCGACATCACCACAAGCTTGCGCACCCGCATCTGGCATGATCACATGCACGCCATCCTCCACCAAAGTCGCTAAATTACGCTGCGTCGCTTTTGCCGCCCACATTTGTTGGTTCATGGCTGGTGCGACCCATACAGGGGCTTTGGTGGCTAAATATAAAGTAGAAAGCAGGTCATCGGCTAAACCCGCAGCAAACTTTGCAATGGTGTTGCAACTGGCAGGCGCAACCAAGAGTAAGTCTGCCCAACGTGCCAGCTCAATATGGCCCATGCCCGCTTCGGCTTCAGGGTCGAGAAGTGCGGTATGGACAGGGTTGCCCGACAAAGCTTGAAAAGTTAGCGGCGTAATAAAAGCCTGTGCACCTTCGGTCATCACCACACGGACTTGAAAACCCGCATCTTTTAAACGGCGAACCAAAATGGCACTTTTATAAGCAGCAATACCACCCGTAACAGCTAAAAGGATATTTTTATTTGGAATTACACTGAGATCAAAGCTCACGAACAGGCTACCTTTCTGTTGCAGTGGCGCTCACAATAGCATTAAATAGTCTCGTACCCAATCATCGATTGGGCCCTGTTTCTCAGATTAAGAATAAAAAAGTATAAAATAATGCACTTATCCATAAAAAAATGGCCTGAACAAGAACGGCCACGTGAACGCTTATTACAACAAGGGCCAGCCAGCCTCTCCGATGCAGAACTGTTGGCCATTTTCATCCGTTCGGGCTCAACGCAACATTCTGCGGTCGAATTGGCACGTCTTTTGTTGCAACATTTTGGTAGTCTGAATGCGGTTTTCGATGCTGAACTGCCCGAGCTCAGCCAATTTCACGGCATTGGCCCGACCAAGTATTCACAATTAATGGCCGTCAAAGAATTGGGACGACGCTACAGTAGCCAGCAGCTCAAGCAACAAAAGTTAGAACTCAATCATTCAGCTCAACTGCTCAAGTTTTTACAATATGAGTTTTCAGGCGAAAACCAAGAGGTCTTTGCAGTGCTCTGCTTGGATGCACATTTAAGAAAAATAAACTTTAAAAAATTGTTCTTTGGTGCGGTAAATTCTTGTGAAATTTCGATCAATCAATTGCTCCGTTATTGTATTGCTCAACACGCCACTTTCATGGTGATTGCCCATAATCATCCACTTGGGAAAGCTCAGCCCTCCATAGCGGACATCGAACTGACTGAGCACATTCTTCAAGCCAGTCAGCTCGTGGATATTCAACTGATTGATCATTTCATCTTATCGCCCGAAGGTGCTTTTTCTTTTGCTGAACACGGCCTGATCCAATCCGTTTAAATATGCAGACAAATGATTGACAAATACCGCGACAAATATGAAGATCAAGCAAAATTTTAAAAGAATTCTAATCACATGATTGTGCGTGATCAGCCAAGTATTTTTAAGGTGCTTTTTTCATGGCGTGGCACCATTCTTCCCAAAGTTTTACCCCCTTTGGGCGTGGTCATGTTGGTCTCCGCCATTATTGGCATTTTGTCCTATGTCGGCTATTTCCACTTCCCTGAACTGCCCTTGGTCGGCTTCACCCTCATTGGGGTGGTACTTTCTATTTTCCTCGGCTTTAAAAATAGTGCCTGCTATGACCGTTGGTGGGAAGCGCGAAAGTTATGGGGCATTTTAATTGCCAACTCACGTCACTTTGACCGCGACTGTCGTATCTTGACCCAAGGTCGTCGTGAACGTGTAATTCAACATGTAATTGTCTTTGCCAATGTCTTACGTGACCGTTTACGTCATCAAACGGCCAATCCAACAGAATTAGTGCAGACCAGTGGCTTAAGTCAAAATGCACTGACTCAGCTATATCAACAAGCCAATGCCCCGCAGTACACGCTCAGTTTGATTCAGTGGGAGTTGATGCAGGCATTAAAAGAAGGTGAAATTAGTGACATTGTGTATGCACAGCTGAATCAGCACGTTGCTGACCTGAGTGTGGTGCAAACTGGTTGTGACCGTATTGCGACAACGCCGCTACCTTTTGCCTATTCGGTATTACTCAATCGTACGGTGTATTTTTTCTGTCTCATTTTACCGTTCAGCTTAGGCTCAACCTTGGGTATTTTCACCCCGCTATTGGTTGGTGTGTTGGCCTATACTTTCTTAGGACTCGATGCTTTAAGCTCGGAAATTGAAGAACCTTTCGGAACGCAAAGTAATGACTTGCCGCTGGACTCGATGGTACGTACCATCGAAATTGAACTGCTTGGGACTTTAGGTAAACCGACTCCACCCCCCATTCAAGCACAAGACAATAACTTACTCTAATCAAGCGCACACTGACCTTCTCTTAGGCTATATAGCTCTTGGAGAAGGTAGGAATGGTCAAAAATCTTTAGATAAAACTTTCCCAAATCCCCACTTGTCCGTCTTTGACTCTGGGAATATTGCCCAACTTAATCCACGGCATATTGTCACCATGAAAGTCACTCCCGACCGATACTTTTAAACCATGCTCGGCAATCATTCGGTCCACCATTTGACGGGTAGATGTCGGTTCGACATTGGGCGGCAACTCAACCGCATCCCCACCAAACTGCGCAAATATTTCAATCAGATAACGAATGTTGGTAGCAGATAAGTCATAACGTGTCGGATGCGCCAATACGGCAAAACCACCACTGGCATGAATCACTTGAATGGTTTCTTCTAAACCCAGCCCATCAAATTTTACGTAGGCTTTCTTACCTTCTTTAATATATTTATCAAACGCTTGTTGCGCACGACTCACATACTTTTTTTCAACCAAGGTCTTGGCAATATGCGTTCGAGTCACACGGTCAGGCATCTGTTCAACTTTCGCCAAAACATCGAGATAAATATCTTCACCAATCAGTGGAATCAACAAATCACAGATTTGCTTAGCACGTCGTGCACGGATTTGTTTTTGCTGTTCAAGGCATTTTTGCAGTGGTTCTAAGTCTTGCATATTCAATGCAACCACATGTACACCATAGTTTTTCTGGGTTGAGGGTCTCGACCACTGACTCGAAATTTCTACCCCCGAAATAATACGCATCGTATGCGACTTTGCAGCCAACTCTGCCAACGCAAGACCATCCATGGTGTCATGGTCTGTCAAAGCCAAGGTGTGGATGCCTTTTTCCGCGGCAGCATCAACCAATTGCTTCGGTGTGAAAGTACCATCAGAAATATTGCTGTGAGTATGTAAATCTACGCCTTCCATCACTTATACTAGCTATTTATTTGAACAGATTTAGATACTCTAACATGAAAGCACTTTTAGACTTTGTGCCGCTGATAATTTTCTTTTATTTATATAAAACTGTAGATCCTAAAAATACTGATCACCCATTGCTCCAATTGATTGGTTCTGCTGGGGGTGTCGATAACAATAATATTCTTGTAGCCACCACAGGTTTGATTATTTCGATGCTGGTGGTTTACGGCGCACTGTTCTTCATGCAAAAGTTCCGTTTAGACAAACAACAGTGGATTGTGTTGTTTATGACGGTTATTTTCGGCGGTGTCACCTTAATGCTGTCGGATGACTTTTACATCAAACTCAAAGCAGCCTTACTGAATATTATTTTCTCAGGCGCTTTCTTACTTTCTCCTTATTTTGGCAAAGAACGTAAACCGCTGATCAAACGCTTGTTCGGCCCAATCTTCAATTTAACCGACTCGGGTTGGATAAATTTAAACTTTGCATGGGCTGCTATGTTTGCCCTCATGTCTTTTTTACATGTATTTTTCGCATTTTTATTTATGGACGGAAAATATTGGGGAGAATTCACGGCTTTTGGTGACATGATCGTGATGTTTTCCTTTATCATTATTCAGTTTATTGTATTGCGTAAATACTTTAAATCTTCTGAAGAGTAATTTAGCCAGAACATACATCGAGAACCCTTATGCCGCTATTCGTCGTCACATGTACCGATCAAGAAGGTACAGTCGAAAAACGTCTTGCTACACGTCCAGAACATCTTGCTCGTTTACAAAAGCTCAATGATGAAGGTCGTTTAATTGTTGCAGGAGCGATGCCGAAAGATCCAAGCAATCCGCAAGCAGGCTTTTACGGCAGTACAATCATTGTTGACTTTGACTCACGTGAAGCACTCGATGTCTGGTTACAGGAAGAGCCATTCTTAAAAGCAGGGGTTTATCGTCAGATTGATGTTAAACCATTTAATAAAGCATTCCCTCAAGGATAAGGTCATGCGCGTTGTTGTCACAAGCTTATTGGGCTTATCTCTTCTTTCTTCTATGGCGTGGGCCGTTGAAACCGCTCCTGCCCCGAGTGTAGCCTCTGCTGTACCAGCAACGACTGCCGCACCTGTTCAAGTGCAAGGCAGTGCAACTCAACCGAAAATCATTCCTGCGGTAGCCACAGTTAGCCCAACAGGTCAACCGCAAGAAGCCAAACCACTCACCGCTGAACAACTTGCTAAGAACAAAGCATTGCAAGATGCAAAAGTCAAAGCACTGGTCAAAGACCAAGCTTCGCGTCTTGCACAATTGGAAAAAGCTAATCTTGATGCTTTAGCGCAAAACCAAGAGCTACAACTCAAAAATGACAGCCTCGGTGTACAAGTGCAAGTCTTACAAAGCGAACGCAGTGCGCAAATGTTCCTCTACGGCGCAGCGACCATCGCTGTTGGTGTATTACTAGGTTTCTTAATTGCCAGTTACGTTTATACCAAACGTCGTCGTCAGTGGTAAGCTAAGCCCTATTGAAACCAATAGGGTGCTGTGGTTGTGTCGCGTGCAATTCAAACTGCCGATTTAGAGTGGCAACAGATTGATGGCATAGATGTGCCGGTCTCAAAACAATTTGGCGATGTCTATTTTTCCAAAGACAATGGTCTACTCGAAACTCGCCATGTGTTTTTAAATGGCAATGATTTACCTGAGCGTCTGTCCAATCTTCAGCCCTTTGAATACTTTAGTGTTGGTGAAACAGGCTTTGGCACAGGGCTCAACATCTTGGCACTTTGGCAACTTTGGCAACAGGTGCGCCCAAATAACCACAGCCATCTTCATGCCATTTCAGTTGAGAAATTTCCGCTGTCTAAAACGGATCTAATACGCGCACTCAATGTCTGGCCTGAACTCAAACCGATCGCCGATCAACTGATCGCACAGTATCCGCATCCGATTGCAGGTTGTCATCGCCTGAGCTTCCCTGAGGAAGGTTTTAGCCTTGACCTTTGGTTAGGCGATGCCCACGATGTTTTCCCCAGTATGGCAAAAACCAGTAGTGTTAATGCATGGTTCCTCGATGGTTTCGCGCCTGCCTGTAACCCAGACATATGGGAAGAGCAAGTGCTGAATCACATCGTTCGCTTATCTGGTATTGGAACGACATTTTCTTCATTTAGTGTCGCAGGCGTGCTCAAACGTGGTTTAACACAGCATGGTATTTCTATTTCACGTCCGCGTGGCTATAAGCATAAACGCGAAATGCTGAAAGCCATCTGGTTAGCTGCTGAGCCTGAAAATACATCAGACGCTGTAGATACCAAATCAGTATTAAATCAAAATCGACCTGATCAAGTACCACACGCTTTTAAACAACGCCAAATTGCTATCATTGGCGCAGGGATTGCAGGTTTAACTAGTGCATGGGCCTTTGCTGAGCGCGGACACCAAGTCACGCTCTACGACCAATCTGAGCCACTTGCAGGAGGTTCAGGCAATCCGCTGGCCTTACTCAACCCCAAACTTTGTCCGATTGAACAAAGTCATGAACATTTAATGACTTTGGCTTGGCAACATGCTTTACAGTACTATCCCAAGTTTCAGGCTTTTCGCCCCATTCAAGTACATCAACTGGCGCTGAAAAAAGCCGAAGACTTACTCGATCTCGAACAACAATACCCTGCGGGTCTTCTGACAGCCGAAACCGCTGCTGATTCTGCGTTAATCACTGAATATCCCAGTCTAAATTTAACCGAAGCCGGCGCTGTCTCACCACATCAACTCAAAGATCAAATCTTAGCGCATCCGCTCATTCAGTTCGTACAAGCCAACATTACTCAAATCCACCCAGAGCACAATGAACTTTTCAATGAACAAGCCCAATCTTTAGGTCAGTTTGATCATGTGATTGTCTGTTGTGCGCGCCACACGGCTGCTTTCTTTGAGCAGTACCCTGTGCTGAAGCCCATTCGCGGACAAGTCAGTTGGGTGGAGAACACTGCACAACCTTTAGCCCTCGATCAAGCCTATAGCTATGGCGGCTACTGTATGCAGCTTGATGCTCAACAACTCATCTTAGGTGCATCCTTCTATCCCAATCGGGACGACAGCGATGTTTTGCTTGAAGACCATGTGCATAACTACCAGCTTATCCACAGTGTCTTTCCACATTATGCACAATCGCTTCCAGATGTGACGACTTGGCAAGGCCGTGCATCCGTTCGCGCGCAAAGTTTGGACTATTTTCCAGTCCTTGGAAAAATGTCTGAACAGACTGAAATTTATAGCTTTGCTGGCTTGGGTTCTAAAGGCTTTTTGTTTGCACCTTTATGTAGTGAAATTTTAGTGGCGCAGATACTGAAAGAAGCCTGCCCCGTTCCTGAGTCACTGCTACAAAAGTTTAGTCCGACCCGATTCCAGAAAAAGCTCAAAACCAAAAAGCCTTATTTTAAAGCGCAGTCTTAGTTCTGCTTATGACTCAAGAGCAGCGAATGGCGTTATAGAGAAAAAATCACATTTCTAAGACATTAAAAAAGCGCCTTACGGCGCTTTTTTTGCTTCTGCTTAATTACTTTGTTCTAAGGTTAAACCAGCATCACGAGCAGCACGGGTACCACCCATTAAAATCACATACTCACGCTCACTGTCAAAACCTTCGAGTAACTCTGCAGCACGTGGCGCTTTACTACCGCCACCACATAAAATGTAAATCGGTTGATCCGTCGACACTTGAGTAAGGCTTTGTGCTGAAAGTTCTGTGATTGGCTGATTAATCGCCCCTTTCACGTGTGCTTCAGCATAAGCACTTGAATCGCGTACATCCCAGATGATCGCATCCTCTGGGAACTCAAATGTTGTAATTTCTTGTTTACGGATCATTGCGCACTCCTTTGATGTAAACAACACTTGGCAAATGAAGAAAACATCCCTAGCATCTCAGATATTCTTTCCATTTGTAAAGGTTTAATCCATGCCATCTTTTGATATTGTTTCAGAATTAGAAATTTTTGAAGTAAATCATGCCGTTCAGAACACCCAAAAGGAAATCGCAACTCGTTTCGACTTCCGTGGTCAGGACGTTTCAATTGAACTCAATGAAAAAAACAAAGAAATCAAAATCTCAACTGAAAGTGATTTCCAGTGTGAACAAGTGTATACCATGTTAGAGAACCATTTCTTTAAGCGTAAAGTCGATATTCAAGCGCTTGATCCACAAAAAATGACTGCTTCAGGTAAAAATGTACTTCAAGTGGTGAAATTAAAAGACGGACTTGACTCAGATACCGCAAAAAAAATTAACAAGGCCATTAAAGAAAGCGGCATTAAAGTGCAATCTTCAATTCAAGGCGACAAAATTCGTGTGACTGATAAAAAGCGCGATACATTACAGCAAATAATGACGTTTTTAAAAGAACAACAATTTGGTCTGCCTTTACAGTTCAATAACTTTAAAGACTAATACTCTTGTTTGATCATTTGAGGTAACTATGCCAAAGGCCAATCGCTTATCAAAACTTGTAAAAACCACGTCACGCTTGCCGAAAGCATTGCGTACGCGATTATGGAGTCAAGCTTTTGGTCGCATAGTTCCCATGGTCGGCAGTGCCAATATTCGTTATTTGCAAGTCAGTCACAGCGAAGTCGTAGTCAAAATCGAAAATCACCGTGCCATGCAAAACCATATTGGTCAGCTGCATGCCTGTGCCATGGCCTTAATTGCTGAAACGGCAACAGGTTTTGTAACAGGGATGAATGTGCCTGATCATTGCATCGTTCTGATTAAAAGCATGCACGTTGACTTTAAACGTCCAAGTAAAGGTGCCATGACAGCGACAGCCACCTTAACACCAGAACAGCAGCAGTTGATGCAAACCACCGCCAGAGGTGAAACTTTAGTTTCTGTGACAGTGATGGATGAATCGGGTGAAGCACCTGTTCAATGTGAAATGTTATGGGCATGGCTCGACAAAGCATCATTAAAAAAGTAAAAATGTAAATATAACTTACTGTTTAGTAAGTATAAAATTTACAACATTACGCTAAAGCTGCGACTAAAATTTACTATATCTTTACTTCGACTCAGCTCAAAATCATGCTACATAACATGAATATTTGAGCTGACTTAATGAAAAAAAGACTAATTTTAGCGACTGCCTTATTTTCTTTAGGGCTGGTGGCCTGCCAACAGCACAATCCCGCCAATACATTGGTTTCAACAACGCCGAATGACTATTCGACCCCTGCCCTGACCGAACAAAATAAAAAAATTGTAGTGGACTTCTATGAAGGGGTTTTTAGCAAACATCAGGTTCAAACCTATTCTGACCGCTATATTGGTACACAATACATTCAACATAATCCCTATGTGGCAGACGGCAAAGCACCTTTTGTAAACTACTTCACCCAGTACTTTAAAGAACATCCAGATGCAAAAAACACCATCAAGCGTGTCGTAGCCGAAGGTGATTTGGTGGTGCTCCATGTACATTCCACTCAAAATGCACAAGATCGTGGTGAGGCCGTTGTCGATATTTTCCGCGTCGAACAAGGCAAAATTGTAGAACATTGGGATGTGATACAAAGCATTCCCGCGGAGTCCGCCAACCGCAATACTATGTTTTAATCCATCGGACTGCATGGAATAGCAAAAAAAAACCAGTGATTACACTGGCTTTTTTTTGCAGACCAACTCAAGCTTTAGTTGGATTGGCTCGCCAAAAACTTTTCTTTAACATCCGCTGGAATCTGACGTTTATTGCCTTTGACATCAACCGCAACAAAGGTAAATACACCTTCAGTCACACGTACAGGTGGACGTGAACTGTCATGACTATCCCACACTTCAATTTCCATCTGAATAGACGTATTGCCCACTTTTAACAGTTTGGTATAACAACTGATGACATCACCAACTTTCACTGGGACTAAGAACGTCATCTGATTAATTGAAATCGTTGCACAGCGTCCCTTACTAAAACGCTCTGCGTGAATTGCACCCGCCAAATCCATTTGTGACACAATCCAACCACCAAAAACATCTCCACTCCAGTTGGTATCGGCTGGCATTGCAATTGTCTGAAGAGACAACATCCCTTCTGGTTTCACATGAATCTCTGACACGTTGACTCCAATTTTCGTTATGACTGGGCGGCTTGCAACTGTTGATCTAACCATTGTTGCAATTGTGGCGCACGAAGCGCACCGCTTATTCTAGCAATTTCGGTGGTTTTATTCATTAAAACTAAGGTCGGAATGCTGCGTACGTTAAACGCACTGCTCAAGCGCGGAGATTCTTCGGTATTAATTTTGGCAAAAATAACCTGCGGATTTTGCTTAGCCACTTCAGCAAAGTGCGGAGCCATCATTTTACATGGACCACACCACTCTGCCCATAAATCAATAAATACAGGCAAATCGCTATGGCTAATGAACTGGCTAAAATTTTGCTCATTCAATTCAATCGGTACCGCAGGTAAAAGCGCTGCGTGGCATTGACCACAGCTCGGATTAGCACTCAATTTCTCTTCAGGCACACGATTTTTGGCCAAACAAGTAGGACAGACGATAATCATTTAGTTGACTCCAATATGTTGATGTAAGAATTCTAATTGGGTCGAAATGGCTTTTTCAAACCAACTGGCATGATAAATATCAAAATGCTGCATTTCCCACTCATGATATTGAACAAAAGGGGCAATATTGGTCGCGGCTTCACGACTGGATTCAATCGGAATTAAACTATCATGCTTGGCGGCAATGAAAAGTACAGGAATATTAATTTGTCTGACATTTTGAATGGGACGATAACGAATTAAATTAAAAAATAATCGGGCAGGTATCTCACCACTCCAATAATAATCAGGATTAATAATCGAACGATACCCCAAATAGGCATCTTGCGTCGGTAAAAAACATAACTCTCGTGGATCAACCACAGGTAAAGTGGTCGGGGACATCCCCACTTTTCCACCCATATAATCTTGGCTGGATAGTTTTAAGGCTTTGGGGAACTGTTGCAAAGGATATAACTTAGCACTGGCTGCCCCATCCACAAAAGGCACTTGCGCCATCACGGCCTGTACATTTTTGAACTCTGCCGCTATATCGAGCACATAACCACCACTGAGCGCCGTCCCCCACAACACGATCCGTCGACTATCGATCGACTTACGTTCTTTGAGGTGGTTAATCATGGTCCGCCAATCTTCAAGCTGCTTCTTAATCGAGACCAGTTCTCGTGGACGTCCGGTACTACCGCCCCAATAACGGTAGTCAAATAACACGACTGCATAACCCGCTTGTGCAAAACGTTGTGCAAATTGGATCAGTTTGAATTGGCGAAGCCCAGCCAAACCATGGGCCATCAAAATCACTGCTGGCTTTTCTTCGGTTTTCGGACGATAGAAATCCGCAGCAATGACCTCTTGGCCACTTTTGACATATAGCGGTTCAACGGTATAGGCGTGCATACCTGCTCCATTGCGTTATTTTATGGTTGTAATCGCTTATAAATATTTCAACAGCATAGGCTGAACTTTCAGCTTAATGCTATCATAAAGCATATCTCGATTAGTTTAATTTTGGAGTGACAGCATGAGCGAAAATGTAGGCTTTGCAGGTCAAATTGGCCCAGAACATTTGGTTCAAGTGGTTGAAAAAGGGTTTAAATCTGTGATCAATAACCGTCCAGATATGGAAGGTGGCCCAGAACAACCAACCAGCGCTCAAATTGAAGAAGCAGCACGTGTTGCAGGCCTCGATTATGTCTATCAACCTGTGGTTGCAGGGCAAATCACAGAAATGGATGTACGCACTTTTGCTAATCATTTCAATGAGCTACCAAAACCTGTTTTAATGTTCTGCCGTACAGGCAATCGCTCAAACAACTTATACCAACTAGCGAAGCAAATGGACCTGTTAGATGACTAAACGGTTGTTTAAAAGTGTTATCTGCACTGCTCTAATTTTAACGAGCAGTGCATTATGGGCGACAACGAACAACCTGAGTCAAGCACTCAGCCCACAGCTCAGCGTTTCAGGGGAAATGACCCAAGACAAGTTTCAACAGTTGATAAAACAAGGTTTTAAGTCGGTCATTGTCAACCGACCAGATCAAGAACAAGGTAATACCGTTCGCGTTGATCAACTACGTAATATTGCGGAACAGTCCAAAGTCAGCGTAATTTACCAACCGGTTAACAGCAGTAAAATTTCTGAAACAGACGTGGTCGAATTTGCTAAATATTATAATGAATTGCCCAAGCCTATTTTAATGGTCTGTAAGAGTGGTGCTCGCTCTAGTCTGCTGTTCAATCAGGCAAAACAACGAGGATTACTCCATGAATAAACTGTTGCTGCTTTTACTCTGCTGTACCTTAATGACAGCATGTAGTTCAATGAATGTACGTCCTACCGTTGGGGTAAGCGTTGGTACTGGCTTATAAGTCAAATGAAAGTAAAGACGGCATCTAGTGCCGTTTTTTACAAAATATAATCATCTACAGCCCTGAATATGTTAACTATAGAGTATGTCTCGCTTAGATAAACGTTTGCTTATGTATGATCTGATTATTATTGGGGCTGGAACTGCGGGTATCGCAGCCTACCAACAAGCCGTGAAGTCCACACAAAATCTATTAATCATTAATGATGGGTCATGGGACACCACCTGTGCACGTGTCGGCTGCATGCCGTCAAAAGTGCTAATTTCTACAGCAAATCGCATGCATGATATTCAACATGCGGATCGTGTGGGATTGCAAGTAGAGTCAAAAATAGACCGCAGTCAGGTCATGCAACACGTACAAAAACTCCGTGATCGCTTTACTCATAGTACCCTTAAAACCGTAGAGAGCTGGCCTGAGTCCCATAAAATTCAGGGCCGTGCTCGCTTTCTCGATTCAAAAACAGTCGAAGTTAATGGGCAACATTACCAAGCCAAAAGCTTTATTTTAGCTGTAGGCTCCACCCCTAGCTTTGACCCAGCATGGAAGGATGAACTTGGTGATCGACTCATCACCTCCGATCAAATCTTTGAACTCAATGCTTTACCCAAATCTTTAGCGGTGATTGGGAGCGGCGTCATCGCGATTGAACTTGCGCAAGCCATGCAACGACTTGGCGTCAATACCACAGTCTTTGCACGTAGTCGTAAAGTCGGCGTTCTGACCAGTCCTAAATTGCAGCAGTTGGCACAAACAGAAATTAGCGCTGAACTTGAGATCAAATTTGAGGTTTTACCTACAGAAGTAAATTATACAAACGATCAAGTCGAACTTAGTTTTACTGAAAATGGTCAGCCTAAAACACTTAACATCGATTATTTACTGGTCGCTACTGGACGAAGCAGCCTTTTAAATACCCTTCAACTCAAAAATATCGACACCTCATTCACAGACTTAAAACATTTACCTGTTGATCCTGAGACCAAACAACTCGCCGACTATCCGATTTTTATCATTGGCGATGCACATACCGAAACTCCATTACAACATGAAGCCGCTCACGAAGGTAAGGTCTCAGTCAAAAATGCATTGAACTTTCCCACTATAGAATCATGTAAGACCCTAACGCCCTTAGGCATCGTTTTTAGTAGCCCAGAAATGGCAATGGTTGGACAAAACTTTAAGCAACTACAAAGTGCACCTATCGATTTTGTAATCGGCGAAGTATCTTATGCTAAACAAGGACGTGCATTGGTTCTGGGTAAGAACCATGGAGCCATTGAGGTCTATGTGGATAACACCAGCCGAAAACTAATTGGTGCTGAATTACTCACAGAGTCTACTGAACATTTGGCCCATTTACTGGCATGGATGATTTCAGAACAGCTGACCGTCGATGAAATTTTGGAAAAACCATTTTATCACCCAACTCTTGAAGAAGGTTTAAGAACAGCATTAAAGCATGCACGCCGACAGCTGGATACGTAGGCTGCGAAATTTATGATTCATGTTCTTTTAATAAGGTTTGCTGTGTGTAATTAAACGATTTCATCAACGTTGTGCAGCAAACTATAAATCATTCGCGGCATACGTTGATTTAATTACAAGACACATGCTTGGTAGATTTTCAGTAAAGTTCTTATTTTAGTGCGTAACTTAACTGCTCTAAAGCATAATACCTCGTATAAAACCATAATTTGTAGCATATAAGTCAGTAATTCCTGATCTATTTTTGTCTCTTTAGATAAGACATAAAAGCCAGCAAATGCTGGCTTTTTACTATTTAGGCCCTTATAGATAGCTTATTTCTGGCTCTTTTCATCTGTTTACTTCTTCTTATTTTCCCCTATTTTCAGCTATAAAAAAATCCCCCTCAGCGATTAGCGGAGGGGGATTTAGAATTAATGAGCTGGCGATGACTTACTCTCACATGGATAACTCCACACTACCATCAGCGCTAAGAGGTTTCACTTCTGAGTTCGGGAAGGGATCAGGTGGTTCACTCTTGCTATTGTCGCCAGCACA
>NZ_MVON01000007.1:0-128936 GCF_002018925.1 Acinetobacter sp. MF4642 | reverse complement strand
GCCCATCGCTACTTTTTTGGTAGCTGATTACAATATCAATATGCTTTTGTCTTCTACAAAGCGTGGTGTAATCTGGAGCTATCCAATTTAATCCGCAAAGTTTAATCAGACTTTGCACAAAGCCAGTGACCATACGTAAAGACAGACTGAATAAGGATTTAATCATTAAGCAGCATTGGATAGCTGCGTCGGAGTAGGTTTGATTTCGCCCTTGTTTGCCTTTTGATGGCGCATACCATTGCGTAGCAGGATCAAACCAAAGGGCAATATTTCCGCGACTCATGAGTGCTCGGTTATATGCGGGCCAATTGGTTGTGCGGTAGATTTTGTGTGTAGGCTTCTTCATTTGAAAATTATATCGCTGAAAAACCCTTTACAGATAGGTTTGTGCAACAAAGCCGAGCATCGCGTAAAGTGTGCTGATAACTTAAGAGCAGACTCAATTCACCAAAGTCGGCAATTTGACGCTGTTCCGCCATTAGCAGTCCAAATACTTCACAGCCGCTTATTTCAGCAGATTGTTCTAACAGCGCGATGGCTTTGTCGACGGGGATACGTTGTTTCGGGTCATTGAGCTGCGCAGGATTAAGCCCTGCATTAGAAAGCAAATAATAAGGATTGAAATTGAACTGTTGGCTAACATTCAAATAATTTTTGAGTACAGCTGTATGGGCAAGTGGAATCACTTTAAGCTCCCTATTTTTACTTCAGTCGTCCTGACTGAACTTATTTTTAAGCAATATCCAGTACTATAAAAGTATCAGTTTCCGCGCTTAAGTAGTGCGGTTTTTCGATTAAAATATGCCTTATTTTATCAAGAAACCATTCAGATTTAAAAATGACTAATTCCTATATCGAATAAGAATTAGCCTTTAAATAAAATGCGATCACTTAAGCCTCAAACGAGAGTATTTTCAGAGATTGCTTTGGATAGGCAAAGTGGCCTACCTGAGCTGCTAAAAATCTGAATGCGATGTTTCATTTGAGATGTTCAGTATTTTCTACCACTTAGAAACGATAGCCAACCCCGACATAAGTCACTAATGGGTCGAGATCAATCTTGGTGGTGGACTTAATTAATTGTCGGCCTGTAGACGTGTCAGTGACCGTGACAGTTGCGACGTTATTAAAGTTAGGCATATAGCTGAGTGAACCCGTACTAAACCAACGGTCGGTAAAGTCATAGGTAAGGCCTGCGGTCAGCACAGGTGCAAAGGCATCACTGGTTTTGACTTTCACCTCAGGGGTCGCTGTAGAGCTGCCTTTGCCGCCATGCAGTGCTTCACCTGCGCGGCCATTCAAAATATTATCAATCATGTAGCCCGCTTGGATGAGATCTTCTTCAACACCGCCATTGAGCTTTAATTTATTGAAATGTCCATACACCACGCCCGCACCCACAAATGGACGGAACTTATTTTTACCCGAAGTGCCGAAGTGATATTTTGCTGTCACCGCAGGTGTCCACGCAGTGACTTCAGCAACCGTGCCATGCACACCAAGGTCTGTAATTAAAGTGTCTTTGAGCAGTTCTAAACCATCAAAATAGGTGGGTGGTGAATGTGCAGGCAAATGGGATGAATTAGAGGTAGACAAAGCCGTTGCGCGAATTTCGCCTACGCCTTTTACGTCGACTTTAGGAGGAATACCGCCCACTAGTTCTAAAGAGACATTGTCATTGACAAAATAACTCAAGGTCAAACCCAGTGTGTCAGTATCATCAATTTCCATACCACCTTCGGCAGTATAGTCCGAAATGCCTGTGATATCAGCTCTTGCACCATTCATCAGGTTTGCAGGTACTTTATATTCAGGGTCTTTTTGACCATTTTTGACAAAAGAGTTAAATAGCAATCTTCCTGTAGAGTTTTTCAACTTGTCGCCATTTAATGCGTATTTACCAAGATCTGCCCCCATAAGGATCCAACACCATAACTGCCGCCTTCTTCAACTGCGGTTGTGACATGGGTGGAGTTGGCTTTCCCCTGAGGCATGACATGCATCCAACCTGCACTAACAGCCCAACGTTTAAAGTTTGTAGAATCCGCATAAGCAAAATTTACTGACAATAGGCATGCAAAAGGCACGACTATTTTACAGATTTGACTCATTTTAATTTCCTTTTCATTTGCTATTTTTTTTATGGTTTCAGCGGATCCTTTCTGAAACACAAGCGTATTATTGAGGCAGTTATTTTTTTAAGCAATCGGCAAAATTTGAAGAAAAACATGAAATGTGTTGCATAAATTAAAATAAAAGTTTTACTTATATTATTAAAATCAAATATTTAAATTATTTATGAGGCTCATTCTAAAATGTTATAGATTTGATGATTTGTCATCAAATGATAAGCCATTGTCGCCCTATGTATATCGAATTGGCGACCATCCCTCTATGTTGGATACAACAATGCGCCGCATTGATTAAAAAGCATCAGGCTTAAATAGGTGTATCCATGGAAAAAATATTTACACAGGCAACGGTCCTCATTATTCCGGGTTTGCGCGATCACGTTGCTGCACATTGGCAAACATTGCTTGAGTCGAAACTCGTAAAAGTTCGCGCCGTCCCGCCAGCAGAAACGGACAAATTGAATTGTGCAAACCGAGTTGCTCGCATTGAAGCCGAGCTGAAAAAAATTGAAGGGCCGGTTATTTTGGTGGCGCATAGCGCAGGTGTGTTGATGACTGTACATTGGGCTGCGTTACATCAGCATGATATTCAAGGGGCGTTGCTGGTTACACCGCCCGACTTGGCAGAAAGCTGGCCTGAGCATTATCCAAGTCCTGAGATTCTTAAAAACGAAGGATGGAGCCCATTACCGACTCAGAAACTGCCATTTCCAAGCATTGTGGTGGCGAGTACCAATGACCATTTAGCGCAATATCAAGCCGTTGAAGCAATGGCAGAGATATGGGGCAGTCAGTTGGTCAATGCAGGTGCTGTAGGGCATTTGAACCCAGCAGCAGGTTTTGGCGATTGGCCTCAGGCGGAACAGTTGATCTTGCAGTTGGATGCTTTGTCCATAGCGCAAGTTTCCTAGTCGAGAGGCAGATTTCACCTTTGCATTTCAATGTCGAAAAATCAATTCATGCAAATGACCTAAAGACTAATTTGCATGACTAAAAGACAAATTTGAACATTTTAAAACAGTTAATTTAAATCCCGAGCCAAAGGATGGCTTTACAGAATAAATAGAGATGTGGAGAGAAAATGTTGAGTTTAACGAAACATTCCTTGTGAAAGATGATGGTGTAAGCGCCAGAAATCTTCAATGTTTGTATTGAAATAAAACACAGTATTTAAAAATAAATCATATCGATATGGAGATGATATGGTCGGTCAATTTGTGTCTTTAAGTAGACAAAATCATCATATTTCATTGATGAAAAAAACGGTCCTTTGTTTAAGCCTTGCTTTGGCGATTTCGGAAGTTTCAGCAGCGAGTTTTGATCTCAATGAGGAATGGAAGCTTGAAACCAAAACTGTACTGAGCTTTGGGACAAACTGGAGTACCCAAGAGGCGTCTAGTTCACTCGTCTATAAACCTGATGCAAATCATATTGGAAAAGAAGGCCATAGCATTGATATCAATGGTGATGATGGTCGCGTGAACTTTAATAAAGGCGACGTGATTTCACAAGTGGTGAAAGGCTTTACCGAGCTGAATTTAAAAGGAAAACAGCAGGGTGCAGTGGTCAGTGCGAAGTATTGGTATGACCATGCTTATGAAACAGGTGAAGGCGATTTGAAAGCTTTTGATGATTCGGCATGGCCCCGACTGGCCAAATTTAAAGGCATCGACCTGTGGGATGCCTATGTTTGGAAAAACTTTGCTTTAGATAATGGCCAAAGTGCCAATATGAAACTGGGCAAACATACCTTACAGTGGGGTAAATCACAATTCTTCCAAAATGGACTCAATAGTGTCAGCGCTTTTGATTATGTTGCAATGAACCGTCCTGGTGGTGATGCACGAGAGCGCGTGATTCCAACTGAAATGTTTTCCTTTGAAGCTGGGATCAATGAACATTTAAAGTTTGAAGGTTTCTATCAGTTTAAATTCAGACCGTCTGTGGTGGATGGCTGTGGGACATTCTTTGCCATTTCAGACTTTGTGCCAGAAAACTGTGGGCCGATCGTCATTACTGTGATGCCGGGCGATAAACTTACCGATACGGCTTTAGATGCCAAATCTTATATTCCACGTAGTGAAAGCCGTTATGCCAAAGACAGCGGACAGTATGGTTTTTCCTTAAAGCAAACGTTGCCCAAGTTGAAGGACATGCAATCTACAAAGACAATGACCCACGTAATGGCATCATTAAAATTTGGTCAGAGCGCTTAGCGAAAGATGTCGGTGACACGGTACTGTATCCAGTATCAGTACGTTGTGAAGAAGTGATGTGGCGTGAGAAGAAATTATTCTGTAATGCAGACTTCTTCCATGCATCGGCATACCACTTCATGGATATCGCGACCAAACTATTCACACCAATCTTCGTGATGAGCCGTGTCACAGGTTGGGCTGCTCATGTGATGGAACAACGTGCAGACAACCGTATCATTCGCCCAAGTGCGGACTATACGGGGCCTGAACTGCGTAAAGTGGTGCCGATTGAGGAGCGTTCAGCGGCTTAATATGAAGCTCTGATACATTATAAAAAAGCCTCTTCGGAGTAATGCCAGTCAGTTAAGGGTTTTAGAAATAAAGCCCTTAGCTTTTTAGTTATGCACGAGGGAGTCTTATATTTTTAAATCATATACTTGGAGCTCATCTATTACTTTGGATAAGCCCAAAGTAATCAAAAGCATTTGTCATCCGCAAAACTCGCCAAATTCCTTTTATTGATTAATTAATCGCAGAAAACTTACTTTTTAAAAATAGTTTTGCCTCGAACAGTTGCGGATGACGTTTCCGTGTATCGAATAACATCATGAATTTTAAAAAAAGCCAGGCAACTTCTTAACTGACTGGCTTTCCCTCTTCTGAGGTTTTATTTTTTAGGCATCAATAAAACAGGATCTTCAATGTTATAACCTGTTTCAAAAGGAATCCCGAGATATTGAACTGTCACCAGCGCTTTTGGTTGATTAGGAACTTTATAACTTTGAGAAATGTGCAGGCCATTTTTATAGTCCACCGCCTTGTGTACGGGACTTTTCAAATTGCTGTATTTCACTTGATATTGATAGCTAAATTTCAGGATGGAGATTTTAGGATCATACCAAGAGGGTTCTTTTGAAGTCTTTTTACTGATGACATGAATTTTAACCTGCTTGGGTGGAATTGGCGTTAAAGCTTTGAGTCGTTTTTTTATTTTTGCAATGTCACGGTCAAACTTCTGACTGTCTTGATCATAGTCAATTTTTTGAGTTTTTGGATTGATATATAAAGATTTCACTTCAATCAGTTTGGAGGGGGTTTTGCTGTTGAGTTGATAATAATACAATTGTGGCAAACGACCCCGACCATCTAAGTAATGTCGCATCACATATATTTTTTGATCAGCTTGGTCGAGTCCTAAAACTTCAATATTTTGTGGTCCCCCTACAGTTGCAAAACTGTGGCTTGAAAAAAGTAAGGTGCTGAAAAGTAAAGGAGGGATTATTTTCATCATCATGAGGTGCTTCACATTTTTATTGATTATGGTTCAGTTTAAAGGCTCTAAATGTAGAAAAATCAAATTTAGTGTAAAGATTTAAGTATTTTGAATACGTTCAATGACCATTTGAGCGACGTTTTTCGTAAGTTGATCAAGTCGCTCGAGTGCACTGCCTAGCAGTAAATAATGGTAAGTACTTAAACTGTTTTGATAATGAATGGTAATATAAAAGGTGCCTTCTGGTTTTTCAGGCGTTGCACTTCCACCAGGTTTGAGCAACCCTGTACAGGAGACAATAATATCGGCATGACGAAATAGTCGATGCCCGTGAAGTGCCATAGCTTCAGTGACTTCAATTGACTCCGCTGTATATTGCTGAATAAGTGCAGGATCAATCTTTAAAATTTCACATTTGATGCTGGGGTCATAACTGACCAGTCCACCGAGTAAAATGTCTGCTCCGCTATGTTTATAAATCGAAAATTGACTGGATAGATAACCTGAACTGGCACTTTCGATAAAAGCAATGGTCAATTTTTTTTGTTCTAGGAGGTTGCAGCATTGCTTGAGTACTTGCACGACTTTAGCCTCCCGATGTTCATTATTTTGATCTGTTTGACAGCTTAGTCATAAATACGGTAAACACCGACAAAACGATTACATGCTTTACTTTCACTTTTTACAGAAAGAATGGCTTTTTGAAAGTTGAACTGGTAGTGGCAGTTGTTTTCATTATCCGTAATGTCTTGCTTTTGATCGGGTGTAGTGTAGGCCAAAAATGAAATGGTTTGGGTTTCTATGCGGTTATTGGGGCTACGATATGCAACGCCTTCGATCTTAATTTTATCTTTGGATAGCTGATGCACTTGTAGGTGCACAGGTTGTTTGGCAATGGCCCCATGTTCAAACTTTAAATAGTGTTGCGTCAAACTTTGATTTAATGATGTGTAGAAGTTCAGATCATCAATTCTAAAATCGATCTGCTGTTGATAGCATGCTAAGGATTTACACTGCTGTAGGCGGTTTAACCATAGCTGATGGGTATCGACCAATAAACGCTGAGGGGCGTCACTGATTAAAAAAGCAGTCATTGATTGCGTGTCTAATTTTTGTCGAATGTCTTTGAATTGATCGCTACAGATCTTTTTAAAGCTAGACGAAGTCGGATCATCACAGTCAATGACTTGAGCATAACTAAAGCTGGTACAAAGACAACTTAGACACACTAAAATACTAAATTTTTTCATAAGTTTTATGTCGGTTTTCAACAGCATGATCGCTTATACTTTCACTATGTTGCGCTGCTTGTAACTATAGCGAAAGAGAAAGCGTGAATACAAGATTTCAATCATTTATTTCTTAAAGGAAACTGAGCATGGTTGCACATATTCGAATTGGACAGGGACTTGATGTACATGCTTTTGAAGAGGGTGAATTTGTCACACTGGCAGGTATTCAAATTCCACATACACACGGCTTAAAAGCACATTCAGATGGTGATGTGGTTTTGCATGCTTTAACAGATGCATTATTGGGTGCGTTGGCTTTAGGGGATATTGGTCAGCATTTTCCCGATACCGATCCTCGCTTTAAAGGAGCAGACAGTCGAGTATTACTCAAACATGTCTATCAGCTCATTCTAGATCGTGGTTATCAGTTAAATAATGCAGACATTACTGTGGCATGCGAACGACCGAAGTTGGCACCGCATAATTTAGCGATGCGCCAAAGCATTGCAGACGTTCTTGATGTTGAAATCACGCAGATTAGCATCAAAGCAACGACCACGGAAAAACTGGGCTTTACGGGTCGTCAGGAAGGTATTTTATCTACAGCTACAGTGCTGATTTCTCACGCAAAATGATCAGGATTGATCATCGCGAGCTTTAATTCTTGTGTTGCTTTACGACCTTGAAGTTGTAAGGCAACAGCATGCGCCAAACCTGTCCATGTGTCATTCGGTTCCCAAATTTGATGCATGGCTTCATGTGCGGTTGGCATATCGATATTCATATAATATTGACGATATAAATACATCAAACTACTGACGCGATAATTTTCTGAACAATGAACCCAAATGGTTTGTTCTTGCACCAAATGATCAATCATATCTAAGACCAATAAGCATTGATCATCAGATGGTGTATCCCATGAAATCGGTACATGTATATAGTTCAAACCGAGCTCTAAACAGATTTGATCTTCATTCGCTAAATAGTTATTGCTATTACTGAGCGCAAGATTGATGACCGTGTTTACACCATACTCTTTAATTTGCTGTAATTGCTCAGCAGTCGGTTGTCCAGAAGTAAACAAATGCTCGTGGATAAATTGAAAATTAAGTGTTTGGCTTAAGTGTGTTTCAATAGCGTTCATAATTATTTCTTAATCTTAGAATGAAAAACGCCATCCGAAGATGGCGTTTTAAAAACTTAACGGTTCGGTAAAACGTCTTTGAGTGCTTCGTGCATCTCTAGTAATACCTTTTCTGTGGTATCCCAGTCAATACAACCATCAGTTACTGACTTGCCGTATTCAAGATCGCATAGGTTTTCAGGAATTTCCTGACGACCACCTTTCAGGTGACTTTCAACCATAATGCCGATAATAGATTTATTCCCATCAATAATTTGTTCGGTAATATTCTTCAGAACAAGCGGTTGAAGGAACGGGTCTTTGTTTGAGTTTGCATGACTGGTGTCAATCATGATTTTGGTACTAACTTTCGCTTTAGCCAATGCTGCTTCTGCTTCTGCTACAGAACCTGCATCGTAGTTTGGCTTGCCATTACCACCACGAAGTACCACGTGTGCATACGGGTTGCCCGAAGTACGAATCACAGAGACTTGGCCTTGGTTGTTTAGACCCAAGAAGTGGTGACCATGTTTAACCGACTGCATGGCATTGGTTGCAACAGTTAAACCACCGTCTGTGCCATTTTTGAAACCTACGGGTGAAGAAAGACCAGAAGACATTTCACGGTGCGTTTGGCTTTCAGTGGTACGTGCACCAATCGCTGACCAAGAGATTAAGTCTTGGTAGTACTGTGGTGAGTTTGGATCGAGTGCTTCAGTCGCACATGGCAAGCCTTTCTCATTTAACTCAACCAAAAGCTTACGACCAATGCGTAAACCTTTTTCAATGTTGAATGAGTCATTCATGTCAGGGTCATTGATTAGACCTTTCCAACCCACAGTGGTACGTGGTTTTTCAAAATAAACACGCATTACGACATAGATTGAATCTTTAATTTTATCGCTTAAAACTTTTAAACGGTCTGCGTATTCGTGAGCAGCGACAGGATCATGAATTGAACATGGGCCAATCACCACAAAAATGCGTTTGTCTTTACCATCTAAAATATTGCGAATTGTTTCACGACCGTGAAGTACAGTTTGATATGCAGACTCAGTGAGAGGCAATTCAGTTTTTAATTCCGCTGGGGTAACTAGCGGATGAATGCTTTGTAAATTCACGTCATCGATGTCGTTTTGGGTAATAGAGTTTGACTGTAGAGTATTCATTGCCGTCACTGGTTCGATCGTATTAAGTTGCTTTATAAGCTGAATATAACACGGTTTAGCTGATAAAAGGTTATAAAAAAGTCGAATGAATCTTTGAAAAAAAAGTGATGAATCTTAGGTTTATTTTAAATCAGAATGCCTACACTGAGGCATTCTTAACTGTTGAAATTTGAATGAATTGAGCGGTTTCGGCTGGCTTCACTGGTTTGGCTTTGATCGGATTCAACATGAAGTTCACACCCAGCGCGAACAGGGTAATACCCAACACTTTACGGATGATTTTTTCAGGAAGGCGTGAACTAATCAGTGTTCCAATAATAATTGCTGGAATAGAACCCACCAATAACCACATAAGGAGGTGGAAGTCGACGTTGCCTGAAGTCATATGACCCATACCTGCAACGAAAGTTAATAACACCGCATGCACAACGTCAGAACCAATAATACGAATCATTGGTAGGTTTGGGAACATAATCACCAAAGCCATGATTCCGAAAGCACCTGCGCCGACTGATGACAGTGTTACGAAGACCCCAAGAACCACACCCATCATCACAATGTACTTACGTTTATTGCTGGTTTGAAGCTGAACTTTTTCTAAGTCTTCAGTCATGTCTGGGAGTTCATCCTTACGTAATTTGTTGAAGAATTTTTCAATTTGATTACGGAAGACAATCGATAAACCTGTAATGGTCAACATGAAGCCTAAAACCATGGTGAGCACGGCTTTGTAGTGTGTAGACTGGCTCAAATAGTTGTCGAGTGCCCAGTGCGTTGCAAAGGAAGCAGGAATACTGCCAATTGCAAGCCAAAGCACAATCGGCCACACAATATTTAGTTTTTTGGCATGTACAAATGAACCACAAAATTTTGAAATTGCGGCATAGAGCAAGTCTGTACCAATGGCAATGTGAGGCTCGATTTTAAACAGGCTAATGAGGATCGGTGTCATTAATGAACCACCACCCACACCAGTAATTCCCACACAAAAACCGACTAAAACACCTGCGAGAATAAATTCGAGTGGACCAAACATTGTTATATGCCAAAATATCAAAAAACGTGCATATCTTATGACGTTTTCATATAAGTCGTTGTCTTGATTGTTGATTTACTTATTCTAAAAAGAGATATAGGAGTTATTGTTTGAGCTGTATCCGTGCTTTTATTTTTAAGCCTACAATTGTCAGCAACCACCATAGATTGAGACCTATGAGTGTTCGTAGAACATAAAAAGGGGCTAGCTGATGCTTTTTCCATTGCTCAAAATTCGCTGCGGTCGAGCCATAGGTCATTTCTAAGTGCTGCTGACATGGATTAGCTAATGTGATCTGTTGAATAAACACCTCCTTTTTGGTGTTTTTTAGATTCCAAAAAATGCGCTCCAAATAGTAAACCTCGACCTGCTTTGCCGTAAATTGGTGACGATGTGATGACTGGTCACATAGTGTTTGAACAGGTTCTCCCATCAATGCGCAGTTTGCGATCCATAAATGATGCTGTTGTTTAAATTTCAACGTGCTGATTCGTCCTTTACCAACTTCAACGGTGATTTCATCAAAGGTTTTACTCTGAATCTGAGTGGGGATCCAGCTGCTTGGGAAACAAATAAATACAAGCAAATTGAAAATGAGGGAAATAAAAAGTGTCCAGCCAAAATGATGCTTCGACCAACTGCAGAGCTGTTGAAAGGGGGTGATGATTTCTTGTTGTAACCAATCTAAAGCTGAGTGCAATGTTTGTCCCGTGAAAAAAGGTTTAAAAGTGCTTATTATTGAGCGTGTTATAACTAAAAAATCACGATGCTTCAACTTAAATGATTTTGATTAGGCTCTAAAATTCTGTTGCAATGGTTCTGGTTCATATATTTACATACACCTTTATATTTGGCTCATGAACCAAATATAAAGGCATGTGAGTTGAAGTGTAAGTGATTATTTAGATTAAGTTTTTTTTGGTTTTAAGTCGTTGGTGCTTAAAATCAGTATAAAAAGTATCGGGGTTGCAAATACAAATAAACTGACACTGCCCACACCGCGACCCGTGAATTGAATCAATAAAGTTAATGCCGTGGTCAGTACACCAAAAGCCAAATATCGGCAGATTTGATAATGTTCTGCACACTTAGCCCAACGTGACTTTTGAGTTTTAGGGCGCTGCTTATCGCTCACCAGAAATAACACATAGCATGCGAAAGTGATCAGAAGTCCTGCAACTAGGTAGATCATGAATTGGGCTCCTGAACTGTAGGGTTGGCATATTTTTTCTGAATTTTTTGTACTGCTTTTTGTTGAATCGGCTGGACTTTTTGATGTAAGAAAACAGCCAATATCGCAAGGATGAAGATCATAAGATCAACTCGCAAAAATAACCAATATTCATGTAAGTCATGTACATATTGGTGGCTGATTAAATAATAAAGGTTGAAAATAGGCAAAGATACAGCCAGTAAAATGAAGGCCTTCAGTTGAGTTTTCCAAAGGTGTTGCTGTGGAGTGAGCAATCCAATGGCTAAACTGAGTAACCAAGTGCCGAAAAATACGTAAATTTCGTAGTTGGGTTGACCAGCTTCTAACTGAAGTAAACGGTTTGCACAAAGATAACTGAGCATAGCAATCGGTAAGCCAATGATGGCAGCCGTATTTAGGCGGTTAACTACATAATGTCCAAAGTGCAAACTTTGTTTCTTATTTTGTAGCTGACGTTTTAAGCTCCAGAGTAAAAGCCCAGACGCAATCATGGCACAGCCTAAAAGCCCTGAGAAAAATAACGTAAAGCGTAATAGGGGCTGCGCAAAGTGTGCCATGTGTAAACCATAAACTCCATTATTGAGCGTGGCGATTACACTATTATTTCGAGTGTCTCCGAGCAGGGCACCAGATTCGCCGTTAAAGCTGAGTTGGGCTTGGTTTCGCGTGATGCTTCGGTCAGTTGACTCAACCAAGTTCACCTGAGCGATATCGGTATTGGGGTGTTTGACCGTAATATTGTCAATTTCTGTTTTACCCCAACGCTGCTCAGATTGTTGTATGAAGTATTCAATTGGATGCATCGTAGCAGGTGTCGGTTTAGCCTCAGAGCTGATGCTAATATTTCTAATTTCATCAAAATATTGGAACGGTTGCTCTGGGTAAAGTTTCTTCATGCCATTGGGAAGAATGAGATAAAAGAAAATGGCTAAACCAGTGAATGTAATGGTCAGGAAAAAGGGTAAAGCAATGACAGAGGTGACATTGTGAAAGTCTAGATACGAACGTTGCCCTTTGAAGGCTCTTAGGGTAAAGAATTCGGTGAATATCTTTTTGTGTGTGATGATGCCTGAAATGAGGATGGTCAACATTAAGAAGGCAGCAATCGTGACTAAAAGCCTACCGATGAAATAGGGCACACCATACAGCTGATAGTGAAAGCCATAGAAAAACTCACCTCCTTGGGTTGCAGACAAGGTGACTTCTTTACCTGTGTTCGCATCCAAAGTCTTATTTTCGTAGCCACCATCGGCCTTTTGCCAATAGATTTTATTAACAGGTGAACTCGGACTAGCTACGCCGATATACCAACTTTGTGCATCTGCAGCATTTTTTTGTAAGTATTGATATGCCGACTTCATCGCAGTATCTTGTTTGACCTGCATGGTGGCAAATTGCGGTTGCATCCACAAATTTATTTCATGACGATAATAGGTCGCAGCACCTGTTAAAAAAATGGCAAATAATAACCATCCAAGTGTTAGTCCAAGCCAAGAGTGTAGCCATGCCATTGATTGGCGAACAGATTTTTGCATGGTTTAACCTACGAACTTCAGCAATAGAAAAAAGCAAAGGGAAAGCGAAATGATTGACGCACTTAACTTTTTCAGGGATTGAACACAAAAGCTTAAAATGACAAAAATGATAAAGAAAATAAGAGATAGAAAAGCCGCTAAATAAATGGATTCTGCTTTAGCGAAGTGAGGGTAAAAACTGAGGGTAAGCAGTCCTGATAACATGAGTGTACATAAATAGCCTAAGCCAAATGCGATCAAAAACCGATACAAAACGGATAGGGGATATTGAAATTTATGCATGACGAACCATTTAACCCAGAAAAAAGCGCCTCATTTTCTGTGCTGTTAAATAACAGAAAACAAGGCGCTATTGAATCAATATTTGAATTTTACAGCAACACTATAGTTGGCAGGTGCACCATAAAAACCTTGTGCATCTGGGAAATTAAATAAATATTTTTCATCAGTGATGTTATTGCCATTGGCTTGTAAGGTGATATTTTTATTCACTTCATAGCTTGCCATCACATTGACTAAAGCATAAGCATCTTGCTGAATAATGCCTGATTTTTGAGTCACAACGCCGCTAGCATTAGTCGTTTCAGGAACATCTAAATAAGTTTTATCTTGCCACTGGATGCCTAAACCTAATTTTAATTTAGGGATTTGTGGGATTTGATAAGTTGTCAATAAATTAAAAGATTGAGTAGGGTTAAAGGTACGAGCGTCACCACCATTAATTAAATCTTTCAAACTTAATTGGGTATAACCAAAACTGAGATTTAAATGATCTGTGAGCTGTCCTGCAAGACCAAATTCATAACCTTGTGAACGTAAGTCACTGACTTGAGTTTTACGTGTTGTTGGTAAGCCATCTGAATTACGTAAAGGATAGTTACTTTCTTCAGTACGGAAAATAGCCATTGTTGCAGTCAATTTATCATCTAGCCACGAACTTTTTACACCAACCTCATAGCTTTCACCTTCGATCGGTTTATTAATACCACCATCTACAGCTTTAGTCGTTTGTGGGCGGAAAATTGAGCTATAACTCATGTACCCTGTATATTCAGGAGTGAAATTATAAGTGATGCCTGCATAAGGCAAAACTTTATTTTCATCATAAATAGTGTCTGCGCCATAACTTGTGCCTTTGCTTTCAGCTTGCACATAGTTTGCACCTAAAAGCAGCCTTAAATCATCGCTTAAATGCAGACGTGTCGCCGCATAATAGCTTTGATTTTTTTGCTTCATATGCATTTCACCACTGGTTTGAGAAAAATCCCAAGTCGGTTCAGGAGGTGTCCAGCTGGTTAGGTCCGTAGTGAGGTGATTAGCATAACTACCACTATAGCCTAATTCATTACTGTCGTTTTCAGACCATGAATATCCGACAGTGGCTTCATGCCGTTGTCCAAATAATGGATAAGTCCCTGAAAAATTAAGATTGGCTTGGCGAGCTTTATTATCATCTACATATATACCAGGCCATAGGTATACGCCTGAAGTTCCATCGGCACTTGGATTCCCCGATAAAAACAGGAGTTTTGAATTCCGTGTTGTATGCTTTTCATCATAAGAGAGTTTTGCAACCCAATCACCACCAAGTTTTTGCTGTAACTCGGCAAAATAATTTTTGATATTGGTATCCCAATAGGTCCAATCAGGGCTGTAGTTATAGTCTCTTGAATAATCTAACTGCTCACCTTCAGTATTAATCAGTGGGTTTGCACCCCAGTTATTACCATTCGATTTATTGTTGGTTTCGGTATAACCCGCAGTAAATAAAGTTGAGTCAGTGAGATCTGCTTCAATGATTGCACCAAATCCATTTTTCTCAAGTTCATAGTTATCTAAATAACTATCACCCGTTTGCTCATAACCAAATACACGGCCACGAATTTTACCATCTTGGGTTAGCGCAGATGACACATCAGCTTCATAACGTTGCGTATTCCAAGAACCATAGCTTGCATTAAAAGAAGCCTGTAAGTCTTGAGTCGGGCGTTTACGGATCATGTTAATGGTTGCACTAGGGTCACCTACACCATTATTTAAAGCATCTGCACCTTTTACCACTTCAATTCGATCAAACAAAAAACTGTCTGGGTTGTCGTTATTATAATTATAACTTTCTAAAGGAAAACCAACGCCGTCTACAAGCACATTTGAAATTTCAAAACCACGTGCAAGATAAGTTGTACGATCAGTTTCCTGATTACTCACAATGACGCCAGGAACATTACGCAAAACCTCACGTGTACTATTTAGTGCGAAGTCATCAAGTTGTTGACGTGTCACAACATTGACTGTTTGAGGTGTTTCTTTGAGTGGGATATTTAGTTTAGTTGCACTAATGGACTGTTGAACAATATAGGATTTAGACTGTTCAGAGCTTTGTGTTGCTTGATCATCACTTGCTTGTACGGTAATGGTTGCTAAGTTTTGCGTGTCTTGCGCAAAACTATACTGAGCGCTAAGAATAGCTAAACTAATGATAGAGAGCTTAAAGCTGCGAGAGGAGATGTTGAGCATTAATAAATACTAATGAGAATAATTATTAATAAGTTTATTGTTTATTTGTGTGCTTTACAAGTTATTTACAATTGAAAAAATAAATCAAAAATTATCTTTGATTGAGGCGATATGAAGTGGTTAAGAGTTCATGAAGGCCATTGATGTAAGTTGACGGCACTTTATCATTGTTGCTTAAACATACCCACGCCAAACTAAAAGACGCTATGTTATGATGCATGGGTTGAAAAATAAGGAATAATGCTTTGCAAAATCGGAAACTTAAAATTGGAATCGTAGTGGGTGAAGTATCGGGTGATACTTTAGGTGCTAAACTTATTCGCAGTTTTCGTGAGCAAGGAATTGATGCAGAATTTGAGGGTATTGGTGGCCCGCAAATGATTGCAGAGGGTTTCAAGAGCTTTTATCCGATGGATATTTTGTCTGTTATGGGGTTGGTTGAGGTTCTTAAAGACATTAAAAAGCTTTTTGCTGTACGTGATGGACTGGTAGAGAAGTGGACAGCCCATCCTGTCGATGTGTTTATTGGGATTGATGCACCAGACTTTAATTTGCGCCTTTCAAAAAGTTTAAAGCAAAAACAACTGCCCATAAAAACCGTGCAGTATGTTAGTCCTTCCGTCTGGGCATGGCGTCAGGGACGGGTTCATGGCATCAAAGCTTCTATTGATTTGGTACTGTGTTTATTTCCGTTTGAAAAAGCATTTTATAAAAAATGGGATGTTCCTGCTGCGTTTGTAGGACACCCCTTGGCGAGCCAATTGCCTTTGGAAAACCCAATTTTACAAGCCAAAGAAGAACTGGGTTTAGATCTGACCCAAAAGCATATTGCGTTATTGCCGGGAAGTCGACGTGGTGAAATTGAAAAGCTCGGTCCACTGGTTTTAGATGCTGCAAAATTGCTCTACGCCAAATATCCAAACTATCGCTTTGTGATACCAGCAATCAATGATGCACGTAAGCAACAAATCGAAGCTTTGCTTACTCAGTATCCAAAAGCATTGGTCGATCAAATTGACTTGCTTGAAAACTCAGGCACCGAGTCGAAGATTGGCCGCCAAGTTATGAATGCCGCTAATATTGTAGCTTTGGCTTCAGGTACAGCAACTTTAGAAGCTATGCTGTTACACCGACCAATGGTGACCTTCTATAAGTTGAACTGGCTCACCTATCATGTGGTGAAATTCTTGATCAAGATTCAATATTATTCATTGCCGAATATTATTGCGGGCAAGAAAGTGATACAAGAATTAATTCAAAAAGATGCAACAGCTGAGAAATTGGCGGCTGAAATTGAAAAATTAATGAATATTGAAACCGCACAGATTCAGGCTATGCAGCACATTACCATGCATAAACAGTTACTTGCAGGTAATAGTGAAAACCCTGTTGAGGCGATTTTAAATATTTTAGATTAATTCTCTTTAAGACATCGTGATAGTGCAGTGAGAAACAACCCAAACGTATTTGGGTTGTTTCTTTTTATTTTAAGGTTTTAGTCCAACAGCTTTGGCACGTGCAGCATGTAACTTTTTATAACTGTCGATTAAACGTAAGTGACGGTCCAAACCTTCAAGTTTCATACTGGTTTCTGTTAAACCATAGAAACGAATACGACCTTCAACTGTGCCTATGACCGCATCCATACGTTCATCACCGAACATACGGCGGAAGTTGGCTTCATACTCTTCCAGTTCCATGTCGTCATCTAACATCACTTCGAGCACGACATTCATGCATTGATAGAACAGACCACGTTCAACGGTATTGGTGTTGTATTGTAAGAATGCTTCAACCAAGTCTTTCGCTTCCTCAAACTGCTCTAATGCAAGATAGATGAGTAGTTTAAGTTCAAGCAGAGTCAATTGACCCCATTCGGTATTGTCATCAAACTCAATCCCGATCAAAGTCTTGATTTCAGTATAGTCGTCTAGCTCACATTCTTCTAAACGTTCAACCAGTGCTTCGAGCTGTTCGTCGTCTAAACGGTGTAAGTTGAGGATGTCTTCACGGTAAAGCAACGCTTTGTTGGTGTTATCCCAAACCAAGTCTTCAACCAAGTAGATTTCTGAGTAGCCCGGTACCAAGATGCGACATGCTGTTGCGCCTAAATGTTGGTAAATGGCCATATAGACTTCTTTGCCCATATTTTCCAAAATACCGAACAGTTCATCAGCCTCATCAGCATTTGAGTTTTGGCCTTGATTGGTAAAGTCCCACTCGACAAAGTCATAGTCTGATTTGGCACTAAAGAAGCGCCATGACACCACACCACTTGAGTCAATGAAGTGTTCAACAAAGTTATTGGGTTCAGTGACCGCATTTGAGCTAAATGTTGGGCGAGGTAAGTCGTTCAGACCTTCAAAACTACGACCTTGAAGTAGCTCAGTTAAGCTACGCTCAAGCGCAACTTCAAAGCTTGGGTGTGCACCGAAAGAGGCGAATACACCACCTGTACGTGGGTTCATTAACGTCACACACATCACAGGGTATTGACCGCCTAGAGAGGCATCTTTCACCAGTACCGGGAAACCTTGCTCTTCTAAACCTTGGATGCCCGCTAAAATGCTAGGATATTTTGCTAAAACCTCTTGCGGTACATCTGGCAGGGTCAGTTCACCTTCCAAAATTTCACGTTTTACCGCACGCTCAAAAATTTCAGACAAACACTGTACTTGTGCTTCAGCTAAGGTGTTTCCTGCACTCATCCCGTTACTAAGGTATAAGTTTTCAATCAAGTTTGATGGGAAGTAAACCACTTCAGCATCAGACTGGCGAACAAAAGGTAAAGAGCAAATACCGCGCTCAGTTTTCCCTGAGTTGGTGTCGTATAAATGCGTACCTAATAGTTCTTCTTCAGGGTCATAAATTTCAAGGGTGTACTCATCCAGTACACCTTCTGGCATTTCACCATTTGGACCTGGCATGAACCATTTTTCATCTGGATAGTGCACAAACTCGGCATTGGCAATGTCTTCACCCCAGAACTGGTCGTTATAGAAGAAGTTACAGTTCAGACGTTCAATGAACTCACCCAGCGCAGAAGCTAAAGCGCTTTCTTTGCTTGACCCTTTACCGTTGGTAAAACACATTGGCGATTGAGCATCACGAATATGTAAAGACCATACATTCGGTACAATGTTACGCCAAGAGGCAATCTCAATTTTCATGCCCAGACCAGCCAAAATACCTGACATATTGGCAATGGTTTCTTCTAAAGGCAGGTCTTTACCTGCAATGATGGTGCTGCTTTCAGAAGCAAGGCTTGGAATAAGCAGGGCTTGTGCATCGGCATCAATGCTTTCTACTTCTTCAATAATAAACTCAGGGCCTGTTTGGATTACTTTCTTAACCGTACAACGGTCGATAGAGCGCAAAATACCTTGGCGATCTTTTTCTGAAATGTCCGCTGGGAGTTCAACTTGAATTTTGAAAATTTGTTTATAGCGGTTTTCAGGGTCAACAATGTTGTTTTGTGACAAGCGAATGTTGTCGGTTGGGATGTCACGTGCCAAACAATACACTTTGACAAAGTAAGCCGCGCAAAGCGCAGAAGATGCTAAAAAATAGTCAAATGGACCGGGTGCAGAGCCATCACCTTTGTAGCGAATCGGTTGATCGGCAATGACTGTAAAATCATCGAACTTCGCTTCTTGGCGAAGATTATCGAGATAATTAACCTTGATTTCCATGCTGGCACCTAAATTTTCTTATATGTCAGCATGGACATATAAGAGATAAAATATTGAAAAATAAGCCGAATCACGGATGAAAACTGGACTTAAAAAAGTGTGGCTAGAGCGAAAAAGAACAAACAAGCAGTGGTTTGAAGCCATCTCTAGCAAGGATGCGGGATATTATAGTGTGATTTTCACAAGATGCTAATCTTTGTCTGCAAGTTCAGGGTATTTATCTTGATGGACAAAGACATAAGCTGAGAGAAGATTGCTATTAAACCATTACGGACGAGCATTTTAAGTTGGGTTTGGATTATTTCTATATTGGCTTGGGCTCATTTGGTACTGTCGTTTAAAGCTTTGGCTAAAAGCCGTTTCTGAGTTATAACCCACCCGATGTGCTATTTGCTGAATGGTTCCTTGTCCATTACGTAAGTATTGAGCGGCTAAACGCAGACGGTGTTGTTGTAAATAAGCCAAAGGGCTAGTGCCTAAAATTTGGCTAAACAATGTGGCAAATTTAGATCGTGACATACAACACTGTTCCGCAAGGGACTCAACTGTCCAAGGCTGTGCAGGTTCCGCATGAATTTTTGCAAGGGCATTGGAGAGTTCAGGGTGAGACAAAGCACTCAGCCAATTGTTCGAATCTTGTAGCGCATCAATATAATCACGTACACATTCAATTAATAAAATACTCACCAAATGATCCAAAATTTTGTCACGGCCTGGGCGTATACGTTGGACTTCTAGAGCGAGAAATTGCAGTCCAATTTGTAACCATTCAGGTACTGTGCTGAGATCTTTGTGCTGAAGGTGAATAAACGCGGGTAAGGCCTGTACTAAAGGACGCGCCATGATTGGGTCCATATGTGCATGTAAGGCCAAGATCACGGTTTCTTGTTGTGTCACATTACTCCCAAAAGTGACTTCTTTATGTTGGTTTTGGGCAAATAAGTCAGAAATATCGAATACTTCTAACAGTTGGTCGGTAGTTGAGGAGCGACACTCATGGCTTGGCCCTGAAGGCAGTAAGATCAAGTCTCCGACTTCAGCAACAATAATTTGTTTAGCATCTAAACAAATGGTGAATTTTCCTTGAAGTACCGCATAGGCCATCATGGTGGATTGTTCGGTATAGCGAAAAGCCCACTCACCGTGCGGTTTAAGGTAGAGGTACTCAGATTGGTTGAGGTGTATATCTTCAAAAATTTTACTTAAAGCATCCATACTTTACGGTTTCTAGTCTTTATTTCTTAGGCTTAATATTTGATTTAGGGTCAATTTAAGTCATTTTAGGCCAAGGACGATTACGCTGTTTTCTTGGACGTTAGCAACTGTTCTTTATGTCCCATTTCTAGAAATATAAAGGCATAACAAGAAAATTGGAAGAATGGTAATGAATGCATCAGTGAAAATGACGAATTCTAGCGTGGTCGTCAAAAATGCAGCAGGGATCGATAAAAAGCGTTTTGGCTGGTTATTGAGTCCTGGGCTTCCTGTGATTGGCATGGGCATTTTAGCGGGCTATCATTTTGGTCCGAAACCCACTAAGAAAATCTTCGCTTTGGGTGGGCCGCTGTTACTGCATGTCATTATTCCTGCGGTAGATGGTTTGGTCGGTGCGGATGAAAACAACCCTTCAGATGATGAAATTAAGGTCTTGGTAAATGACCCGTACTATGACCGTATTGTGAAATTGTTCATTCCGCTACAAATGGCAGCCAATTTGTTTGCAGGTTATGTGGTGACTCGCCAAAATGTCTCGATGCTCGACCAAATATTATTGGGTGTCTCCATGGGGGCAATTAATGGAGTAGCGGTAAATACAGCACATGAGCTGTGCCACCGTCCTAAAAAATCAGATCATTATTGGTCGCATATGACTTTATCGCCGTTGGTCTACAACCATTTCCGCATTGAGCACCCTTATGGGCACCATAAACGTGCTGCAACGCCAGAAGATCCTGCTTCATCGAAAATGGGGGAGACTTTTTATGAGTTTTGGCCACGTACCGTTTTCGGTGGGTTGAAGTCGGCGGTTGAAATTGAACATAAACGCCTAAAACGAAAAGGACTGTCTTTTTTCTCTAAAGAAAATGAACTGTTTCATGGATGGGCGATGAGTGCTGGTTTTCATGCAACCATGTTGAAGTTGTTTGGTAAAAAAGTGACGCCATATCTGGTGACACAAGCATTTTATGGCGTGAGTCTGTTTGAAATTATTAATTATATTGAACACTATGGTTTAAAGCGTAGCCAAAAAGAAGATGGCAGCTATGCGCGAACCATGCCAGAACACAGCTGGAATAATAACAATATTGTGACTAATTTATTCTTATATCAGCTACAACGCCATTCAGATCATCATGCCTATCCAACCCGCCCATTTCAGGCCTTAAGACATTTTGATGAAGCCCCTGAGCTACCAAGTGGTTATGCCACCATGTTGATTCCAGCGTTAATTCCAAAGCTATGGTTTAAAATGATGGATCAAAGAGTGTTCGATCACTACGAAGGTGATTTGACCAAAGCCAATATCTTGCCAAAGCGCCGTGCTCAAATCTTTAAGAAATTTGGATTAAGTGCTGACTAAACTGTGATATTTCAGCGCTAGCAAGCTGCATACATAGTTGACATCGAACTTACAGTCATTGATTCGTTAAGTGCCCGTAAGTTCGATGATCATGATAGGTGTACCGCTAAACTTTCTTTTTGAATAGGCATATAATGCTGGGTATGTAGTGAAAATATTGAACAGAAATGACACCTGCAACCAAACTTTTAAAAGCCAATAAAATCGATTTTTCTATTCATGAATATGAACATGATGCCAATGCAAAAAGTTTTGGGCTTGAAGCCGCGGAAAAATTAAATCTACGTGTCGAAGAGGTGTTTAAAACACTGTTGGTGACCGACGAAAAAAACTATTTTGTTGCGATTCTTCCTGTACACCATCAGTTAAACTTGAAAAAAGTTGCACAGGCAGTGGGGGCAAAAAAACTAAAAATGTCCGATCCTAAAGATGCAGAACGACTGACAGGTTATTTGGTCGGTGGGATTAGTCCTGTTGGACAGAAAAAAAGGTTAAAAACCGTGATTGACCAAAGCGCAGTACAGTTGGAAAAACTCTATGTCAGTGGGGGGAAGCGCGGCTTAGATATCGGTTTAAAACCGCAGGATTTAGCAAAAGTGCTTTCAGCCACTTTTGCAGATGTACTGGATGAATAAAGAGCAGTGACGTTTTCGATGCTTTATCTATTATATTAATTTAGTCTTGAGTTCTTTTGAGTATTAATTTGAGCACAAATGAAAGCCCATTCAGGTGACTGAATGGGCTTTTCCTTATGAAATATAGGGAAATTTTATAGTTCGAATCAATTATAAATTCATAAACTATCATTTAAAGCTATGGTGTAATTTTATATAGGCTTTATTAGAAAAACTGATTAAATTTTTAAAAGTATTAAAAAACAATAATATATGTTGGTGTCGTGCGTATATTTTCAAAATTAAACAAAATTGCAAAGACAAATGATAATAATTACCATTAACATGCTTTTGCAGCGTTGGCCAACGTGAACACCTTTAAGAAACATAATTACATGAAATGAGCTTGGAATAAGCTTTAAAAAGAGGAAATGGTCAGATGAAAGAGCTAGCCAATCGCTTGGCGATGCAGCATCTTGTCAATGCATACTCACAAGAAACAGGCAAGGCAAGCTTGTTTGAGAAGTATCAACAAAATTCAACTCAACTCGCGTTTAGCCAAGGTTTGACGCTGTTATCTTTGCCGCTGAGTTTAATCCAAGCACAGCTTTTTGTTCCGTTGAGCTATGTCAGTCGTGTCGGGCGACATCGTATTGCGGCTTTACCGCAAATTTTTCAAAAAGGCCAAAAGCTTAACTTTAGCGCAGCAGCCATGGTCAGTCTGTTACTAGAAGAGTTAGTGCAACAATCCGAATGCCATGTCGATGCTGCATCCTTGGTTGAGCGTTGGATTCAAAGTCGTGATGCATTACAACAGTTTTTAAATATTCGGGCAGAGGATTTTGATGCGCTCGTACAGGTTGAACAAGGTTTTATAGAGTCTGAACAGGCTTTGATTTTAGGTCATAGCATGCATCCTGCACCGAAAAGCCGAACAGGTTTTGTCCATGAGGACTGGCAAAAATATTCTCCCGAAGCTTGTGGTCAGACCCAACTGCATTATTGGTTGGTGGCACCTGAATATATTGCAGAAGGAACAGCGCTTGAGCAGGCTTTTTCAATACAACTTAAACAAGAAATCAAATGGCATTTGTCTGAATCGGAACTTGAAACCTTAGCTGCATATGTACATTACAAGCTGCTACCACTGCATCCATGGCAAGCTCGCTATTTACAAAGCAAAGTATGGTTTAAAAGTTTAAAAGCTAAACTGAAAATCATCGATTTGGGTGAAAAAGCATGGATATTTTCACCAACCACTTCTGTACGTACTTTGGCGAGTTTTAACGCGCGGTGGATGCTGAAACCTTCGCTTTCAGTGATGATTACCAACTCTATCCGCGTCAATTTAGCAAAAGAATGTCACCGTGGTGAAATGACCCATCGACTTTGGCACAGTGAGTTAGGGCAAAGTATCTTAAAGCAATGTCCAACTCTAAAAGCGGTCAATGATCCTGCATGGATTGCTCTTCAGTTAGATGGTGAAATCATCGATGAAACGATTTGTATTGTACGTGATCAGCCGTTTACTCCCGAACAGCAGGTCACGTGTATTGCTTCATTGTGTCAGGATCATCCCGTAGAAGAACGTAATCGTTTTAATGCATTATTTGATCAAATTGCTTCTCAACAAAAGTTAAATGATAAAGCACAAATCGCTCATGATTGGTTTAAGACCTTTTTAAACATCAGTCTGAGCCCACTCATGTACGTCTACCATCGTTATGGTATGGCCTTTGAGTCACATCAGCAAAATGTCTTGGTTGAATTGAAAGATGGCTGGCCACAGTGGCTATGGCTACGGGACAATCAAGGTTTTTATTATATCGAAGAACTCGCAGATGAAATTTTACAACAATTTCCAGAACTACATGATAAAGCCCATGCGGTAGGTTCAAAGGCTTTTGTCGATGAGCGCTTTAGTTATTATTTCTTTGGCAATACCTTGTTTGGCATCATCAATGCCATCGGTGCAACAGGTTTTGTTAGTGAGCAAGATTTACTGTCTGTTTTACAGCAACACCTCTTTGACCTTTTGAAGCAATATCCAGAGAGTAGTTTGATTCAAAGTCTGTTGTATCAACCGACGCTGCCTTATAAGGGTAACTTACTGACCCGTTTACATGAACTAGATGAATTGATTGCACCCGTTGAAAATCAGTCTGTCTATATTCAGTTAGCCAATCCGCTCTATATCAAACAAGAGGATGTCCTTTATGCTTGATTTTATTGCGATTGGCCTTGGGCCATTTAACTTAAGCCTAGCCAGTTTATTGCATGAAAAGACAGAATTGCACTATCTATTTTTTGAAAAAAAAGCGCAGTTCGACTGGCATGCAGGTATGCAACTTCCCAATACTGTCTTGCAAGTTCCATTCATGGCGGATTTGGTGTCGATGGTCGATCCGACCAGTCCGTTAAGTTTTTTGAATTACCTAAAATCACAGCAGCGCTTATATAAGTTCTACTTCCTTGAGCAGCCTCATATTCCGCGCCGTGAATATAACCATTATTGCCAGTGGGTGGCAGATCAACTGGGTCATATACAGTACCAGTCAACGGTGAAGGCCATTTATGCCAAAAGCGAAGGTTTTGAGGTGGTGGTTGAGCAAGGCGGGCGTTTTATTCGTTACTTGTGTCGAAACTTGGTGATTGGTTCGGGCAACCAGCCTTATCTACCTGAATGTCTGCGTAAGTTACAACAACAAGTCCCTGAAAAATGTATCCATTCAGCAGAGTACTTAACCCATAAAAAAGACAAGCTCAAAGGCAATGTCGTAGTTTTAGGCTCAGGACAGTCTTCTGCTGAAGTCTTTTTAGATTTGTTCGATCAGCAGTATCAACATGACTGTGTATCAACGGCTGACTTTAAGTTGCATTGGCTGACGCGTTCCAATGGTTTTTTCCCGATGGAATATGCACCTTTGGGATTGGAACATTTTAGTCCGAACTATACCCAACATTTTTATAGACTTTCAGAAACACAAAAAGCAGCGCAGTTGAAAGATCAAAGCTTGCTGTACAAAGGCATTAGTGCCAAAACCATACGTGAGATTTACCAAAAACTTTACCATCGTAGTATTGCCTCTGCTACACAAGCAACACATTTGCATGCACAAATTCAGTTGCTTAATGCTGAACTACTGGAAAGTCAGCACATTCGCTTGAGCCTTGAACATACGGTAACCAAGCAACGTTTTTATATGGATGTTGATTTTGTAGTGGCATCTACAGGTTATTACAGCCCTGAGTTTTCATTTTTAAAATACTTAAAGCCCTTGATTACAACAGATCAAGCGGGGCGTTGGAAGGTGAGACAAGACTATCGTTTGCAACATACAGCAATGGGGGAAATTTATGTGCAAAACCAAGAAATGCACAGTCATGGCGTAGGTACACCAGATTTAGGCCTAGGCGCATTTCGTGCTGCAACCATTGCCAATCAACTATTGGGTTATCAGCTTTATGAGCTGGACAGCAATGAAGAGACCTTTCAGCATTTCAACGCTGAGCAGAACCCTGAAATGTATGTGCAGAATGACACATCTATTACACGAACAGCTGCTTTAGCACCATCGATTCCTAAATCAAAAAATATTGAGCAGCGCAAAATACAAACAGGGGCACATCCCTCTATGCAGCCTTATACATTCGAGAAAATCATATGAGCTTTGCACAACTTCAAGTGAATCAGAAACAGTGGCGTTTGGCGGGACAGCGCTTAATTGAAATGGCGATTGCTGAATTTCTATATGAAGAAATTATTCAAGTGACCTATTTAAAGGAAAATCGTTACCAGCTGACGCTGGATGATCAAACCTATACTTTTAAAGCACAAAACTATTTATTGGGACATTGGCAGATTGAGGAGGGTTCAGTACGTGAATTGAGCACGGTTGAAGATCTGCCTGCATGGAACTTACATACTTTTATTCGCGCGTTTTCAAATCAAACCGAAGTTAAGCCTTTTACCAAGGCATATCTCATCAAAGAAATGAACAATACATGGTTAGCTGAGGCGCATTTATTTGATGAAAGTCGTTTAAGCAGTGAAGCAGCATTGACGGCATCGCATCATGAAATTGAAGGTATGCTCCGTGGTCATCCGTGGTTGATTATGAGCAAAGGTCGTATGGGTTTTGGTTATGACGACTACTTAAGTGCCGCTCCAGAACTTTCGCCAACGGTCAAAGTACTGTGGCTCGCAGTGCATCGTGATTTGGCAGAGTTCCGTTCTACTGAGGAGTGGCAAGCAGGGAGACTTTATCAATATGAGTTGGATGCAGAAGAGTTAGAGAGCTTTGAACAACAGTTATATGAAAGAGGCTGCTCTTGTCGTGACTATTTCCTTATTCCAGTACATGCATGGCAGTGGCATCAATGGTTAGTGCCAACTTATGCCAATGAAATCGTGGATCGGCGCATTATTGAACTAGGCGTTGGGCAAGATGATTATGTACCTATGCAATCGATTCGCACGCTTTGCAATATCAGTCAGCCTGAGCGTCATTATGTCAAATTACCGGTCAGTATCTTCAATACCGCAGTGTATCGTGGCTTACCTTCTAAACGAAACTTAGCAGCTCCAGCCGTCACAGCTTGGCTAAAGCAGATTCAATCTCAAGATCCAGACTTGAAACAGTCAGGCGTTGCATTCTTAGGTGAAGTGGCAACTTTGACTATTCATCAGCCTTGTTTTGATCAGATTGAAGGTGCGCCGTATCAGTTTAAAGAACTGTTTGGGTGTTTGTGGCGTGAAAGTGTAGATCCAGTGATTGGAGCAGGTGAACAGGCACTTTCTCAAGCGGCTTTATTACATCGAGATATCAATGGCCAGTCAATATTAGCTGTGTTGATTCAAGCGTCAGGTTTGAGTCCATTACAGTGGTTAAAACGCTTTGCCGAGGTATCGGTCACTCCACTCTTAATCTGTTTGTACAAATATGGCTTGGCTTTTTCTCCACATGGGGAAAATACCATGCTCATTCATGCCAATGGCGTACCGCAGAAAATGGTGCTGAAAGACTTTATTGATGATATCAATTTGGTTGATGAAGACTTTCCAGAATTGGCAAGTTTACCTATCGAAGGGCAAATTTTACTGCGTCATCCTGCGCATGAACTCAGTCATTTTATTTTCACGGGACTGTTTATGGTGCATTACCGTTATATCTGTAATGTATTCCTACAAGACTACCCTGAGCATAGCGAAGTTGAATTTTGGCAAACCATTTCATCGGTCATTGATGCTTTTCATCAGGCGCATCCAGAGTTGGCAGAACGCATCGAAAAATTTGCCATGTTTAGAGCCGAATTTGAAAAAATTTGTTTAAACCGAGTGCGTCTATTTACCACCAGTTATAACGATGAAGCAGAACGTCCTGTCCCTGTATTTTTAGATCCAATTGCCAATCCTGTCAGCCCTGAAACTTTAAAACGATGGTCAGAGCAGGTATCTAAGTCAACTGACGATACAACCACAAAGCGTATTGCATCATAAAAAACCAAAAAATTTAGCAGGCTACCATATGAAAACACTTTCACAGCAACTTCCCGATTTTTACGAATATTATGAGAATGAGACGCAATTTTACTTGCGCCAAGTACAGTATCCGCAGGACTTAGCACTGTTACATAAATGGATGCATGAGCCTCATGTTATTCCACAGTGGCAGCTGAATAAGTCTGAAATCGACCTTGCTGTTTATTTTGAAAAAATGCTGGCCGATGACCATCACCGTTTGTTGATCGTTGGGGTGGATGGGCAGGATGTGGGCTATACCGAAATCTATGAAGGCAAGCGTGACCGTCTAGGACGTTATTACGATGGTGATGATTTAGACCTCGGTTGGCATTTATTGTTTGGTGAAAAGTCGGCTTTCGGTAAAGGCTACTTGCGTCCAGTAATGCGGCTATTAGGTTTTTATATTTTTGAAAATGCACCTTCCGACAAAATTGTCGGGGAGCCTGACCATACGGTTAAACCCTATGCCGCAGTGGTCGAAGAAATGTGCTATGAGGCGCAGCGCTTGATCCCGATGCCTGAAAAAACGGCCATGTTGTATTACTGCTTTAAACAAAAATTCTATGAAAAATTTGGGGGGTATTTAACTGATTCAAATGCATTTATGCAAAACCATAATCCACTCAATAGGACTGAGGAACTTACATGAGCTATAGCTCAGAACATATACAAATCATGGACATGCGCTTTTCAGCGCATGTCACTGTTGCCGAATTTGAACAATGGCTCAGTCAAGTTGAACGTTTTTTCTTAAAAAAACAGAACTTTGTTTTGGTCATGCAAACCGATATCGGTACGGAATTTCCTGAGGAATACCGTCAACTGCAAGCGGTTTGGTACAAAAAGTATAAACAACTTTTCTTTCAATACTGCTTGGGTCTGGTTCGAATTGCACAAGACCCAACCGATCAACAACGACTGAATACACCTTCACTGCATGCTGCATGGCGGGTGCCTTACTACGTCACACTTGATCATTCTGATGCACTGCAATGGGCAGTGCAGAGGTGGATATGCAAAACCTAAATACACAAAGAGCAACACGCCAAATCTCAGCTTTGAGCTTAGCCGTTGTCATTGTTTTATATCTGGCACATGCCTTGCCTTTGTATTTTTACAATGTGGCATTGCCCGCTATTTTGCGACATCAGGGGGTAGATTTACGTTGGATTGGAATGCTGTCGCTACTTTATATTCCATGGGCGTTTAAGTTCTTATGGGCGCCACTCATTGACCGACTTTATATCAAGAAGTTAGGTAAACGAAAAACATGGCTGCTCTTTACACAAATAGCCCTAGTACTTGGGGTATTGGCCTTGGCATTTACCCAGTTCTCTTATGGGCTGGTGGTGTTTGTTGTGATTGGCTTGTGGATTTCAAGCTTTGCGGCGACTCAAGACATTGCCATTGATGGTTATACCGTAGAAACCTTTTCAGCATCTGAGTACCGCCTAGGTAGTATGGCTCAGAGTATAGGGGTGGCTTTGGGGAGTATGTTGGGGGGCGCAGCTACACTGTGGCTCTACCAGTACTATGGTTGGGAAAGCGCATTGGTGTGTTTAGCACTCATGACCGCTTTAACGATGTTTGCTGTTTTTTATATTCAAGAAAATACAACCGAACAGACGAATATCGCTAAACAAGCGCCAAGCTTAATCCGTGCTTTTAAACGACCAGAGATTTTATCTGCCTTGGTCCTGATCCTATGTTATCGCGTGGTGGAAGCACCAGCAATGGCGATGCTCAATCCAATGCTGATTGACCAAAAATGGACGCTTGCCCAAATTGGGGTGCTGATGTCTGTGATTGGAGCAGGTGTTGGTTTGTTGGCGGCTGTGAGTGCCGCATTTTTATTGAAAAAAATTCAGGCTACACAGTTGCTTATTTGGGCGGGGTGGTGCCGAACAGCATTGTATGGGGTGATTGGCGCAGCCATTATTTTGGGCTGGTTAAACCATTGGCATTTGCTCTTGGGGGGATTTGTAATTGTTATGCTTGCGATTCGTTATGTCGCGATGACTTCATTATATGCCTATTTCATGCAAAGCAGTTCCAAAGAACAGGCAGGCACGGACTTCACCATCTTGGTGTGTTTTGAACTGTTGGTTTATTTCATCGGGGGAGCCGCATCGGGCTTTTTAGCCAAATCACTTGGCTATGGCAATTTTTATGTGGTGTTGGCGGTTGCATCTGTAGTCAGTGTACTACTGAGCCAATACATCATTGCACGTCATCAAAAAACTCAACAAAAACTGTTGAATCAAGAAATTTAATAAAAGGAAAAAGAAATGAACCGTTTTATGTTACCAATGCAATTGACTTGTTTAACACTGGCTGTATGTACACAGTTATATGCTCAAGATAACGTTCTAACAAATTCAGCAAGTCAGACAAGTAGTGTTGGGGCCCAACAAAAAGAAACCACACAACTCGCACCGATTGTGGTGACAGCAACCCGCTCTGCAAAGAGTATTGCAGACATTGCGGGCACCGTTTATAGCATTGATCAAGCTGAAATTGAAAAACAGGCCAATGCAGGTCGTTCAACTGCTGACATTATTGGCTTTTTAATTCCTTCATTGACACCAAGTTCAGGTACAACCAGTAACTATGGGATGACCATGCGTGGTCGTGCAGTGCAATACATGATTGACGGAGTACCTCAGACAGGTTCTCGTGATAGTTCACGTCAGTTGAATAGTATCAGCCCAAATTCGATTGAACGTATCGAAGTGGTATCTGGTGCAAGTAGTATCTATGGTGCAGGTGCGACAGGCGGGATTATTAATATTATTACTAAACGTGGTGGTCAAGACCCAATTAGCTTTGAATCTAAACTCGGTGTGACGTCGGGTGATAGTATCCGTAGCGCTGCTATGGCATATGAAGCATTCCAATCGGTTGCCTTTAATCAAGGTGATGTGAGTGGTTATTTAGGTGCGAGTTATAACAAACGTGGCGAATTTCAAGATAGTCACGGTGAGCGTATCGGACCTGAAGTTGCACAGACTGATCGTCAAGACACAGAAACTGTCGATGTGAATGGTCGTCTAAGTTGGCAATTTACTGACAATCAAAAGCTAAGCTTTGGTGCGCAATATTATAATGATGAGCAAGATAGTGAGTATGGTCCTGATTATGGTACAGGCTTAGCCGTCCTGTTTGGTGCGGAGCCGACTTTAAATGCTGTAAAAGGTTTAGATCTCGATACTCAGCCAAGAACCAAACGTTCGAACTTTAATCTGCAATATGAGCATCAAGATTTATTAGGGCAGATATTAAATGCGGAAGCTTATTATCGTTCAGAAACAGGGCGTTTTTATCCAAGTGCAAATTATTTAGCACATTCTGCAATTCCAAGTGGTGGTACATATATCGTAACGCAATCTGAAACTGATATTGATGTATGGGGCGCTCGACTTGCTTTACAAAAAGCCTTTGATCTTGGTAGCCGTAGTCTGAACCTAACTTATGGTATGGATTATGATTTTGAGCAAGGTTCTCAGACTGCACAACAATATAATCTTGGAACCTTTATGGCGAGTAATGGTTTGACACTCGATCCACAAAATGAATATGCCTTTGGTCCAGATGTTGATACGTCGAAATTTGGTCTTTTCTTACAAACACAATTCGATGTTACGGATCACTTAAATCTACAAGCTGGCATTCGTCATGAGCGTATTGATAGTGAAGTTCAGGACTCGATTCCTTACAGTGAAGCGATGGTTGCAGATGCTATTCCAACATATACACCAGTTGCTTTAAATGGTGGTAAGGTAAAGCATGATGCGACATTATTTAATTTGGGCGCGCTTTATCACTTAACAGATGCTCAACAAATTTTTGCAAACTTTTCTCAAGGATCAAATTTACCTGATATTCAACGTATGCTTCGTGATGTACCCGCAAGTTTTACTGTGAATAGTCAAACTATTGATCCAATTAAAGTCAATAACTATGAGCTGGGATGGCGTGTACAAGCTGCAAACGGTTTAAATGCGAGTGTCACCACTTTCTATAATGACTCAGATAAAAGTTTAAAATTTGGCCGTCCCAACTACACGATTGAAGTACTAGATACCGATGAACGCGTTTATGGTGTTGAAGGAAATCTGTCATATCGACTACAACCGAATTGGACAGTGGGTGGAACCATGGCTTATACCCGCGGACAGTTTAAAAATACCGCAGGAAAGTGGCAAGAGCTAGACGCAATTCGTGTTGCACCACTGAAAGGCACGGCATTTTCTGAGTGGCAGTTTAACAACGATATGAGCCTGCGCGTTCAATCTCTTGCTATCGGTGGTACAGATAAAGCCAAAAAAGATGCGGTAAAGTATGGTTCAACGCTTCCTGCTGAAATCAAAGGTTTCGCAACAATGGACGTTATAGCCAATGCCAAAGCAGGTCCTGGTACTGTGGGCTTTGGTGTGTATAACGTATGGAATGCAGACTATAAAACTGTATTTAGTCAGGCTGTCGCACCAACCTATGGCGCCATTTCAAGCTTAGCAGCTCAAGGTCGAACCTATGGTCTGAGCTATACATTAAAATATTAATTGCACAACCAGAGGTAGCTTTCAGCTACCTCTTTGCTTTGTAATCTCGCTTTAAGAAATGGTTTAAATAATAAAATGAATAGCAATAACAAAATCTTTATTGCAGGCAGCCTTGCCAATGGCGCTTGTTTTTCGATGATTTTACCTTTACTTGCACCGTTTATTCGGCAACTGGGGCTGACTGAACTGCAAGGTGGAGCATTGGTTTCGGCTGGTGCTTTGGTGATGGCCATTTCAGCTATTTATATTTCCAAACAAACTCAAAAATTCAGCATTTATCAATTGTTAAGTATCGGTTTTATCGGTATGGCGATCACTTGGGGCTTATTTGCGGCGGTACTCAGTTATGGGCTGAGTTATGCCATTTCATTTGCTGCTTTGTTTAGTTTATTGATATTGACCCGTGCCAGTACTGGCTTTTTTATGGCGATGCCACAAATTGCGCTGCAGAGTTATGTCATGACGGCTTTTCACAGTGAACAGGAACGTAGCCAGAATATGGCGAAGTTTGGCGCGCTGAACAGTTTAGGCGTGGTGATAGGTCCTTTAGCGACGACATTATTGTTGACATGGAGCATGTTGACACCATTGTGGGGTGCAGTGGCTATTCTAACGGCTATGGCGGCTTGGATTGTACTAGGCTTTCAAGGGAAGCAAGCGTCACAGACACAAGAACGGGACGAAACCACAGCGAAATTACAAGACGTGTCTACAGAAAAGCTGCAATGGTCAAAGTTAGGGATTTGGTTATTGCTGGGCTTTAGCCTATATGTCGCTATTGTCACCCTGAATTTAACCGCTGGTTTTTATATCCAAGATCGATTTCATTTTGATACCTACCAAAGTGCAGTGTATTTTTCTCAGTGTTCATTGATTGTGGGGATAGCGCTCGTTTTGATGCAATTGGCGATTTCAAAATGGTTTAAGTGGTCGATTAAACAATTGCTTTGGGTCGGTCTTGTGACGATGGTTTTGGGTTTATTACTTTCACTGAGTGCCAGTCAGATTTGGACTTTCCAAGCAGCTTATATTTTTTACGGAATCGCCGTGGCCTGTTTAATCCCAGCTTTTACCACGGGGGCAGCCCAAACCGCACCAACCACGCTACAAACTACAATTGCTAGTTTATGCACAGCTACGCAAGCACTGAGTTTCGTTTTTGCACCGTTGTTAAGTACAGGCTTATATCAGTGGAATCAGCATTTACCCTATTATTTTTTATTGGCATTGATGACGGGGCTGATGCTGTACTTTAGCTTTAAACACATACAAGTAAACAAGGATCTCAGTAGTGTGGTATGAGATCCTTTATTGATGATGTTTAACCAAGAAGATAAACGACAGCGTGAATTAAACTTGGGCCAAACAGCACCATGAAAATACCTGCCAAAACCATACTGAGGCAGGCCGCGACGCCTTCTTCTTTATGACGTTTGAAAGCAGTGCTGGTACCAAAACCATGTGCGGCACTACCCAATGATGCACCTTGAGCAAATTTAGAATCCAATTTTAGAACAAGCAATACGCTGTTAGCCAAGAGTCCACCAACGATACCTGTAATCACAGTGAATAAAATCACCAGCTCGACTGAGCCTCCGACGGCTTGCGTGACTTCCATGGCAAAAGGGGTAGAGATAGAGCGGCTCATCAGACTGTAACTGGTCACAGCATCAAAATGGAACAAACGTGCCAAGTAAAAAGAGCTGACTACGCCAACCAACATACCCACGATAATGCCTAAAGCAATCGAAAAAGCATGCTGCTGAATGACTTTGCGATATTCATAGATCGGGATGGCAAACGCGACCGTTGCAGGGCCTAACATCCAGACTAACCATTTGCTGTAGTACATATAGTTGTCATATTGGATGTTGAAAAACACCAGACACAAAATAATCAGACAGGGAATAAAAACCGCTGGTGAGAGCAATACATAAGGATGTTTTTGATAAAACTTTTTACCCCAAAGATAGGCCAGTACAGTCCCGATAAAACAGATCAAGGCAACGAAATGAATATGCATGATTGTTCCTTAAATTTGACTTTTCAACTGATGTGACTGCTTGGGCTTTTTTTGAAACTTGGCTTCAATCTTAAAGCCCAAGAAAACACAGTATGCAGTGCAGGTCATCACGCAAATGGTCCCAAGGACAATAGATAAAACGAGTTGCCAACCTTGGGTAAGAAAAAGATGTTTATATTTGATTAAGCCAATAATACAAGGAATAAAAAACAACAACAGCTCAGCTAAAAGTAGATCCGAACCTGACTTAATCCAGTCCAGCTTAAATACACCCGCTAACAGAGAAATAAGTAAAAGCGTTAGACCCACGACCCCACCTGATATCGGTAAAGACAGGGCGACTTGTATCAGCGTTCCGATATACCAAATCCCAATCAGCAAACCTACTTGAAGAGTAGAACGATAAGGCAATTTGAACGAACGCATTGGAAGGCCACAGAGTATAAGTTGTTGGTGTTATTTTAAGTTTGACCTGATCGTGTAATTATGAATAATAAAATAATAATTATGCTTAATTGGAATAATATTGGATTTTAAAGCGCTAAAAATATTTGTGCAGCTGGTGAAAAGTCACAGTTTTAGTCTTGCTGCGGAGGAACTATCGGTGACTCAACCCACTATTAGTAAATCTTTAAAACAGTTAGAAGATGAAATAGGGCTGCCTCTATTTCATAAAGGCGAAGCAGGGCGCAAGCGAGAAGTCAAACTGACCTATATGGGAGAACAAGTCTATTTACATGCTGTGCAGATTTTGCAGCAGGAGCAACATATCTTTGAAGCAGCAGATCAAATTCGTGGGCTGAAACAAGGTGTGCTGAGATTGGGTTTGCCACCTTTAGGCTCAGTATTGTTGAGTTCCTTAATCGTTAAATTTCACAAATTGTATCCCAACATTGAATTGAACTTTTTAGAAGTCGGCGCGACAGGCATTGAAGAAGCCATTTTGGCCAAAAAAATTGACGTTGGGATTTTATTGGGCGAGTTAAAACCCAGCATTCAAGGCATTCAAATTATCGATTCACCGTTGTGTTTGCTTTCCAACTACGATTCACAGTGGAGAAAGCGCGGTGTGGTGCAATTCGCTGAACTCCAAGAAGAGTCATTTTTACTGTATGCAGACACCTTTACTTTAAACCATGTGATTCTAGATGCTGCGATGGCGGCTGGTTTTGAACCCAAAGTGTTATGTAAAAGTAGCCAGTGGGACTTTATTGCCAAAATGGTCGAGTCAGGTGTCGGGATTGCTTTACTGCCGCAAATTTATTGTGAGCAGTTAGATCGCGCGAAATTCAGTGTCAGTTTAGTGGAACAACCCAGCTTGCGATGGAACTTAAATATGGCATGGAATTCAACCGTGGTGATGAATCCTGCAACACGTGCATGGTTATCGATCATTGATGAATATAAAGATCAAATTCATTTTTAGAAGTTTTATCTTCAGACACGCTTTATTAAAAAAATGATCTACATGGTTACGTTTTGATTACTTAATATTACCTAGTGGTTACAAAAAAACGCCTAAATGCTAATTTATTGATCAATAAACAGACAAAAATGTTTCATAAAATCAGATCAAAGTCTCTGTGCCCGATTTTTGTATAGTCTAAGTGCAAACATAAAAACGGAGGCTAAATGTTTAAATTTAAGAATGATATTGTGCATGGTGCGCTTTTTGACATGGATGGAACAATGTTTGATACCGAGCGTTTACGGTTTCAAACCTTGAAACAGGCATCCAAAGAGCTGATTGGGGTTGAGTTTTCAGATGCCTACCTTATGGCATGTTTAGGTTTAAGTGCCCGAAGTGCGGAGGCCTTGGCGCAAAAGCAATATGGACAGGAAGTTCCCTATGCTGAGATTCGTAAGCGTGCAGATGAATTAGAATTAGAAACAGTGCGCCAATATGGTGTGCCGATTAAAAAAGGTTTGGTACAAGTTCTAGAACGCTTACGTAAAGCAGGATTACGTATGGCTGTGGCGACCTCGAGTCGAAGAGCGATTGCTGAAGAGTATTTAATCAATGCCAATGTTTATAAGTTTTTTGACGTCTTGGTGTGTGGTGATGAGGTTGAAGAGGGGAAACCACATCCTGAAATTTTCTTAAGTGCGGCACAAAAACTAAACCTTGAACCTGCGCAGTGTTTTATGTTTGAAGACTCGGAAAATGGTATCCGCTCGGCACATGATGCTGGGGGCATCTGTGTACTGTTTAAAGATATTAAAGAACCCAATGCAAGCATGTTGGCACATGCCAATTATTATTTTGAAAATATGTATGACTATCTAACGGAATTAGATATCTATAGCACGCATCTGGAAATGCCCAATTTACAAGAAAGCTTTCCTCAAACTTTAAATCAACTAACTGTGGGGATTCATGGATTTGGCGCCATTGGCGGAGGCTATATTGCACAAATCCTGTCGCATTGGGATGGCTATACGCGTCCTAAAAAAATCTATGCATCTACACGCAACAGTTTATACCGTTCAGCTGTAAACGCTTTTGGGGCGTATTGTATTCGCTATGGGCAAGTGTCTTATGATGAGCGTATTGAAAATATGCATATTATTGATGCTGAAGACTTACAGCAGATGCATGCCATGTACGTCGAGTCGAGTTTAATTGCAATTTGTTTAGCTGAAAATGCATTAGCCAGTGAAGCTGCAACCATTGCACAGGGTCTCTACGCACGCTATCTGGCACAAGATGAGCAAGTTAAAACTCCACTGACGCTGTTAATTATCTTAAATAAAATAGGCGCCAAGCAGTTGGTTCTAGAGCAGGTACGTAAAGCCTTGGTGGAATTAACAGACCATGCTGTTGCTGATTTTATTTTAGAGCAGCACTATTTCTGCGATACGGTAGTCAACCGTATGGTGTCTAAGCTGAGCGATAAAAATCTATATCGTCAACTGTGTATTAAATACAATATTTTTAAGCAATATCAACTTGATGACGAGAGTAATCAAATTGAAGTTGAAGATGTTAGTAAGCTCAGTGCAGAACAAGAGCGCCGTGCCAGTGAATATGTAGAAGATTTAAGGCAAAATTTCCAACCCAGTCATATTTTACAGCATATGGATTTAATCCTTTTCAATGCTGAAATGGATATGCCGATTTACGTGGAAAATAAAAGTCCCTTACTCAGTAAAATGCGTCAAATGATCTTGGTCGATCAAATTTCAGATATTCAACTTATTAAAAACCGTTTATGGAATGGCGTACATGCCATGACTGCATGGTATGCAAGCCTACTCGGGCATCAGACTATTGGTGTGGCGATGGGCGATCCGCGAGTGCAGTATTATGTTGAAAAACTGCTTGCAGAAGTGACGCAGGGTCTGACGCATTACCTGCCAAAACGCAAAAATGATTTAACGCGTTTAGCCCGAAGTTTTGATCAATCTTGCCAGTATGCCTATAAAGATCCATGTAGTCGGGTTGGGCGTGATCCACTGCGTAAGTTGAGTGCATTTGAACGTGTATTTTCATCGGTCGCATATAATGTCTCGCATGGCTTTTCTTTTGAAGCGCTATTAAGTGGTGCGATCTTTGGCTATTTGTATTTGATGGAAGAAGAGGAACAGCCCATAGATGTGTTGTTAGGGCATTTGAAGCAACAACTTCAACAGATGAACCTGTCAAAAGCGCACAAAAAAGCGCTGTATTATGTCATTCAAAAACGTCTCAATGAATATCAAAATGGTGAGTTGGGAATGGAAGAATTTATGATCCCTGACCAACCTCAAAAGGCTGAAATGAGCTGTGCTTAAGCCTTCATGACGTTCAGATGTCTTTGAGCCGACTAAAATGTGGAAACACCATAAGAAAAGCTGGGTAAAAAGAGCTTTTCTTATGGTCTTAAATCTTTTAACGTTAGACCTAAGAGAGACTTGGTTTTTTTACAATGAAATGGGATGAGATCGGGGAACAACCGTGTTCAATTGCACGAACGCTGTCAGTGATTGGCGATCGGTGGACGATGTTGATTTTACGAAATGCATTCTTGGGTGCACGCCGTTTTGAAAGTTTTCAACAAAACTTAGGTGTCACTCGTCATGTGCTTTCTGAGCGTTTAAAGCGTTTGGTTGAACATGATATTTTGGAGAAAAGACCCTATACAGATCGCCAAGAGCGCTTTGAATATTGTCTGACTGAAAAAGGCCTAGCTTTATACCCAGTGCTGATGTCCATGGCAACATGGGCCGATCAATGGATGGACGAAGGCTTAGGTCGTCCCGTGCAATTTATTCATAAAACCTGTGGGCATAGCATTCAGCCACATTTGGTTTGTAACGAATGTGGTGATGCTATACATGCCAAAGACATCAAAGCGATACCGACACAGGTTTATGTCGATGCTTTAGCTGCTCAATCAGACGTTAAACAAGCTTAAGTTTATAAACAGTTTGCAGGTTTTGGCACGCCTGCCAAACGACTCAGATGGCGCGCTACAAGCCCAGTATTAAACTTTTCTTGCAGTATGGCATTATTGATGTCTGCACTGACTGTTTTCATTAAAAACTTAATCAGCGGACGTGTTGCAGGTGAGTGTCCAAACTGTTGGTAAAATTGACGCACTGCCATGAGGATTTCAAAGTGCCAATCGGTCAATTCAAGCTCTAAAGATTTTGCTAAATCTTTTGCAACCTCTTGATTCCAAATGGTGTAATCGACTAAATGACCATCTTGGTCTAATTCTAAATTCATCTAAACACTCAAAACTATTTCAAACTGATACAACGACTATGGTTTAAGCATAGCTCAGCAAACCTAGTATAGCTGATGGTTTCTAAATTACTCGGATGGACAGCAGCAATATTTTCAGCATCCTGTTCAAGCACAAATATACAAGGCAACTGCTGAATAAAAGTATGCTGTATATACAGGGCTGCATCACCCATTAAAACCACATCATCCCCTGATTGATAGAGGTTTTGTAATTTACTCAGCGCTTGTTCCGTCGCGGAAAATGGAGACTGTACGAAATAAAGTGTTTTGCTCATAATTGTTTCCTTACCAATATAATACATGGTCAAACTGTTGTATTAAATTGGAATTGAGTTCAACACATTCAATTTCTTGCTCGGTTTGTTGAACAAAAGCAGAAGCTTGATTCTTGGTTTCAATCCAAATCGGGCTTAAGTCATAAAACTCAAAGCTATCAACCATGTTTGAAGCCAGTTTAAACGCATGTTTTAAGGGTTCAAATGATTGAGCATTGTTTAATAAGCTGAGTGCAGCATCTTGTAATAAGACTTTGACTTCACAGCCAAAAGTTGCAAGAACCATGGTTGCAGAGAGGCTTTCATGCACCTGCAAAGAGTTTAAATTGGCTTGGGTTAAAATAACAAGTACAGATTTCACACAATATACCTTTTAAAAGCAACAAATTCTTGAAAACTTAGCACTTAGAATTGAATTAAGCGCTTTGCAGACTGAACGGCATCGGCCAGTTCCCCTAGGCCTACCAAGTCAAAACCTGTAGCAAGATTATGCTGTGCTAACTGATGACGCTGTGCATTTTCGGCATCGGTAATTCCTCGGGCCAAAGCTGCACTTACACAAACGGGTAGGCGAATGGCGAGTTTTTGCCACTCAGAACATAGATTCCGTTGGTCGTCAGGTACCCATTGCAGGGCATTGGCAACTTGAACAGCATCTTGGTAGAAAAACACTCGAAAGGGTTCATTTTTCCCATGCAGTGCTTGCGCTAAACCTAGAGCATGCCATGCATGAATTGAACTCGGTGCGGAGGTAATTAGTAATAAAGTACTCATCAAACTTCACTAGAGGAATGTCCAAAGCTTGCTTGGTACATTCGGACTTCATAATAAAAAGGTAGTATACAATGATTTTAGTGACTGGTGGTTTAGGCTTTATAGGCTCTCATATTGCTTTGAGCTTTATGGCGCATGGGCAAGAGGTCATTATTGTAGACAATTTATCCAATGCGAACTTACAAACTCTTGAACGATTAGAATTTATTAGTGGCATGTACGTGCCTTTTGTCAAAATTGATATACGAAATACCCCTGCTTTAAACAAAGTTTTTGAGCAGTATTCCATCGATGCGGTGGTGCATGCTGCAAGTTTTAAATCGCTTGAAGAATCTGTACTGAAGCCTTTGGAATACTATAATGACAATGTCAGTTGTATCATGAGTTTACTGCGTGCCATGCAGCGCACAGGTGTCAGAACTTTGGTTCATCTTTCAAGTCTTGCGGTCTATGGTGAATCCAGCCTACATTTAGAAGAAGATTTAGAACTGAATTTCGGCTATCCAAACCCGTATATCAAATCGCAGCAAATGGTCGAAGAAATTATTCGAGATACAGCAAAAACGGATAATGAATGGAAAATTGCAATTTTAAGAATGGGCAATGTCGCAGGCGCATTTGAAAATGCGATGCTCGGAGAATCGTTTCCGCCTTTACCGAAAAATATTATTCCACTGTTGATGCAAGTCGCTGCAAAACAGCGTGATCATATTGAACTTAGAAAAAGTGCACAAACCACAGATCATACCGTAGAGCGTAGTTTTTTACATATCCTCGATGCCTGTGATGCGATTGCGGCTTCGCTACAATGGTTAAGTACTCAACAGTTTGCTTGTGAAGCCTTTAATATCGCAGGTCAAAGTGTATCGATACAGCAGTTGGTTGAAAAAGTTGAAAATGTAACACAAAGTGATATTGCTACAGTCGATGTTGTGGATTCGCATATCGTGGAATTAGATCAGGTCGCAGCAGAGTGTAGTAAAGCGAAAAACGTTTTACACTGGCAAGCGAAACGCAGTTTAGAACAAACCCTTGAAGATGGATGGCGTTTCTACCAACAAAGTTTAGATGGCCGTTAATTAATTTACTGATAACAATTATCATTTACATATTTTTGCTTAATCATTAAGATAAGGAAAACAAGCGCAAAATAATCATTTTGCAATTCACTTAAAAAGGAAGAGGTTAAAATGCAAACACGTATTGAACATGACACGATGGGCGAAGTTGAAGTACCGAGCGAAGCACTTTGGGGTGCTCAAACTCAGCGTAGTTTGCAAAACTTTAAAATTGGCAGTGAACGTCTACCACGTCCAATGATTCGTGCCATGGGCTTAGTGAAAAAAGCAGCAGCACAGACCAATGCTGAACTTAACCAAATTCCACAAGAATTGGCGCAATACATCGTGGGTGCTGCGGATGAAGTGATTGCAGGGCAGTGGGATAGTCAGTTTCCTTTGGTGGTATGGCAAACTGGTTCAGGCACGCAAAGCAACATGAACTGTAATGAAGTGATTGCCAATATCGCCAATCAGAAACTCGGCAATCCTTTAGGCGCACAAAAACCTGTACACCCGAATGATCACGTGAACCGTGCTCAGTCGACCAATGACTCGTTCCCAACGGCGATTCATGTCGCAGCAAGTATTCAGATCAATGAATTACTGATTCCTGCGGTTACCCAGCTTCGAGATACTTTAGAGGCAAAGTCTCAAGCATTTGCTGACATCGTCAAAATTGGCCGAACTCATTTACAAGATGCGACACCCTTAACCTTAGGCCAAGAATTTAGCGGTTATGTTTCTCAGCTCGATCACGGCTTAAAGCGTTTACAACAAGCACTTTCAGGTTTGTATGAGCTGCCTTTAGGTGGAACGGCTGTAGGTACAGGGCTGAATGCTCATCCTGATTATGCAGAAAAATCAGCGGAGCAACTGGCACAGTTGACTGGACTGCCTTTTGTGACTGCACCAAATAAATTTGAAGCATTGGCTGGGCGTGATGCAGCAGTGTTTGCCTCGGGTGCATTAAAAACGCTTGCGGTAAGTTTGAATAAGATTGCCAATGACATTCGCTGGTTGGCAAGTGGCCCGCGTTGTGGTTTTGGCGAGTTACGTATTCCAGAAAATGAGCCAGGCTCAAGTATTATGCCGGGGAAAGTGAATCCGACTCAAAGTGAAGCGATGACCATGGTGGTGGCTCAAGTCTTAGGCAATGACACCACGATTAATGTTGCGGGCGCATCGGGTAACTTTGAGTTGAATGTATTCATGCCAGTGATTGCGCTTAATTTATTGCAGTCGATTCAGCTTTTGGGTGATGCATGTAATAGTTTTAATGATCACTGTGCAGTGGGTATTGAACCAAACCGTGAAAAAATTGATCACTTCTTACATGACTCATTGATGTTAGTTACGGCTTTAAACCCAGTGATTGGCTATGAAAATGCAGCGAAAGTTGCCAAAACAGCCTATAAAGAAGGGAAAACGTTAAAACAGGTGGCCGTAGAATTGAACTTAGTCACGGCTGAGCAGTTTGATGAAGTAGTACGTCCAGAGCAAATGATTTCACCAAATGTAAAATAGCCCTTGGTCCAGATGCTCAACTAAAGAGCAAATGAACACCAGCGGTTTTTATCTTTGGGCGAAGTCGGTACAATGGTCGACTAAAGATAAACTGCTGATGAGTTACCATGCTTGATATTTATTTGACAGATGTTCAGAAAAACGTGCAATTTAACGATTATCCGGGTGAACATCCTGTTAAATTTGTTTTAAATTTCAAAAAGATTTTCCCAAGTGTTATGGAGTTATTACTTCCTGTTCTACCTGAAAATGAAAATCTTGAAGAAATGACATGGGAATCAACCACGACTGACTTTGAACTTTTCAAACTGTTGTTGAGTGGTTGGGGCGTTATTGAATTACGCTTAAACGCGATCAAACAGTTTAAAGATAAAGATTTTGCCGATGCTCTAGTGAAACGTGCACAACAAAAGCGCAAAGACTTTGCAAAAGCACAGCAACAGTTGAAAACAGTTGAACTCGATTATTTATTTATGCATGAGATTCATGCATTGATCGATGCAGAATTGGTTGAACTGGGTGAAAAGTTCTATTTACCCGTTCTTCGTGACTTATGGAAAAATAAAATTTCCACTCAAGTCTTAGAAGCCAAATTTTAAGTCATTCAAAAATCCTCCAAATGGAGGATTTTTTATATCGATAGCAAAACTATGTATTTGCGAGCACAAGAAAGTATTTAAACTGCATCTAAAGCAATAAATTTTATTATTTGGTCAAATGTTGGAATTAATATTGCTTGATACATTGCGTCATCATTCACAGTATAACCGTAAGGATTTTATAATATGTCAAATCAGTTCATCGACTTAATCACAAAGCGTCGTACCATTTATGCCATTGGTAAAAAGGTCGAGCACAGCCCTGAATTTTTAACTGATTTGATTCAAACTGCCATTAAACAAAGCCCATCATCGTTCAATTCACAGTCATCTCGGGCGGTAATTTTATTTAATGCGGAACATGAAAATTTTTGGACTTTTGTGGCTGAAAAACTGAAGTCTTACGCTAAAGATGAAGAAAGTGCGGCTAAAACAACGGCAAAAATGGCCAGTTTTGCAGCAGGTGTGGGAACAGTTTTATTTTTTGAAGATTTAGATGTAATTCAGAATCTACAAGAGCAATTTCCATCTTATGCTGAAAATTTCCCAGTATGGGCAGAGCATTCAACTGCAATAGCACAGTTTGCAACTTGGACTGCATTACATACCTTAGGTTTAGGTGCATCTTTACAGCATTACAATCCAATTGTAGATGAGGAAGTCCATGCTGAGTGGGATGTGCCTGCAAGTTGGAAACAGCGTGCACAACTAGTCTTTGGTTCGGTTGAGGGGGAAGCTAAAGAAAAAGGCTTTGTGGATGATGCTGTACGCTTTAGGGTCTTCAAATAATCAATGAAAAAGCCGCTTTATATAGAGCGGCTTTTTAGGCTTAGTTTTTACAGATCGGCTACTTCTTCAGTTTGCGGTAGTCACTCGGGCGAATAGGGCGTGTGCCGCGCCATAAACCTTTCTTGTGCTTTTTCGCATGACTTTGTAAAGCATTCATATGTTTCAAATGCTTTTTATCCTTAATATAGTCCTCATAGACCCATGCTGCACCACGTTTGACCATTTCTTCATTCATACTTCTCCGAAAACGATAGATTTCACCTACACAGCGACCGTAACGGTCAATGTCTGTAATTCGAACACGAACCACTTTCCGATAAACCATTTTTTTGATTAAGCGTTTGGATTCAGGCCCATAGCTTTGAGTCGACTCAGGTGCATCAATATAGGCAAAGCGTAATTTGGTTTCAGAGCGTCGAAAGTTAAACCGATAACATGTCAGCGTATCACCATCACTTATAGCCGTAATTCGGCACCAATAGGTTTTACCTTTTTTAAAGGGATGGAGAAATTGGCTGAGAGCATTTTGTATTTTATAAAAAGTAAATACCAGCATTAGGCAAAGGGCGAAGCCAATACCGATGAGCCAGCTATTGGACAGGTGATCAAACATAGAGGAGAGTAATGGAAAATAAAAATATCAAAAAGACATTGTATGGCAGATACACTATTTAAAATGTTTTAAGTGATCTCAAGTGTTTATTTTTCATAAGAGAATAGATGTTTAATTAAACAAGTAAACTGGAACAAATTTTTAACGAAGTAAAATAGCCATTAGTCAGTTTAATTGAGTGAATTTGTATTCCTTTAAATCATTTGAATGCTATTTAAGCTGATATTTTCATAAGACAAATAATTATTTATCCCTGATAACAAAAAATATACCGAATAGTTTTGAGAACAATACATTGTTTTGTTAGCATATTTTTGTAAAATTAAGGTCATAATAATGATAAATAATATTTCCAGTATTTTGGATAAGCTTGGTTTTGGACTACAAAAACGAGCAATTAGTATTCAACTTTCAAATGCAGCTGTTAATTCTCAAATCATGCTGCAACGCCTCGAAGGTTATCATGGTATTAATGATGGGTTATCCTTAGAACTGATCTGCTTATCTACAAATCCATATATCGAATTAAAACAATTTATTGGATGCCAAGTTGCCGTTGATCAGGTGACAGATTCAGGCCAACTATATAGAACTACAGGTATTATTACAGGTGCAAGCCAAGGGCAAAGTGATGGTGCTTTGAGCCTCTATCGGCTCACCATGCAGGATACCACTAGTTTACTGCGCAAACGGTGTAATAGCCGTGTATTTATGAATAAAAGTGCGGTGGAAATTTGTGAAATTATTTTCAAAGAATGGCAAAGTAAAAGCCCTTTGTTTGCTGCTAGTCTAAAATTAGATACCAGTGGTTTAAGCAGGAATTACGATATACGCCCTTTCTCTATGCAGTCGAATGAAAGTGATTATGCGTATTTAACTAGGCTGTTACGTGAAGAGGCGATTAATTGGTTGGTTGATGAGTCTCATTTTTTTGTCTCAAGTAACGATGACAATATTGAGCCACAAATACTTAAGTTAATAGATAATAATGCTCAATTTGAAGCAATTGAGCGAAGAAGCATTCGCTATCATCGTTCAAATGCCACAGAACAATTAGATAGCATTACAAGCTTTATTGCGCAACGTCAATTGCAACCGACAGCCATTCACGTACAACGTTGGCAAGCTGATCGTTTGAGGCAAGAAGACGCAAGTGGTTCAGTGATCAGTTCACATCAGCACAGTGCCCAGCAAGATAATGAAAGTTTAACTTTGGAGCAAGCTTGGAATATCTCACCTGCTTGGATTGGGGATCTAAAAGGGGAAGATCAGGCTACTGCTTCAGGAAATGGCCAATTAGATAAACTCAATAAACAGCTGAATCAATATCAGGCTTTGCAGGCAAAATATTTTATAGCAAATAGTAGTGTACGTGATACTCAAGTTGGCTATTGGTTTCAGTTGAATGATCATCCAGAGCTAGAGAAGAACCATAGTCCAAAGGATAAAGAATTCTTAATCTTAACGAAGCATTTTTATAACCAAAACAACCTGCCTAAAGATATCAAAGATCAAATTGAAAAGTTGTTAAGTTTAAGTCATTGGGCAACCAGTAAAGACAGTGATCAAGAACGTCAAGCAAATGAGCTAACTGTCGTACGTCGTACGATTGAGGTTGTTCCTGAATATGATCCATTGACTCATCGTCCTGCTGCACATGTACAACGCGCTAAAGTCGTGAGTGATGGTGAAGAAATCCATGTTGATGAATGGGGGCGAATCAAGGTCCGCTTCTTATTCACACGTACAGAAGACCATGCACACGATGGTGGTGCAGGATCAAATGATACTGATACCGATTCAGCATGGGTAGATGTTCTTACCCCTTGGGCAGGCGAAGGTTATGGTGCACGTTTTTTACCACGTAAGGATGAAATGGTTGTTATCGACTTCTTTGATGGCAATATTGATCGTCCATTTGTGACTGGCCGTATTCACGAAGCGCAGCGTTTGCCAACCAAATTTGATATTAAAGGACAACTCCCTGATACCAAAAAACTTAGTGGAATCCGTTCAAAAGAAGTCGGAGGTGAAGGTTACAACCAACTGCGTTTTGATGATACAACAGGGCAAATCAGTGCCCAGTTACATAGTAGTCACGGTGCAACCCAACTGAACTTAGGGAATTTAAGTCATCCAAAAGACAAAGCTGAAAGTGATGGTCGTGGAGAAGGCTTTGAACTCAGAACTGATCATGCAGGTGCTATCCGAAGTAAAGGGCTATATCTTTCAACGTTTGTTCAAGACAAAGCAACCGATACACACTTAGAGACAAAAGAAGCCATCCAAAATTTCACAGAAAGTTTGGAAAGTATGAAGGCACTATCTGAATATGCAGTTAAGCAAAAATCTGAAGCTGCAGATATGCTCGAAAATATTGATCAATATATTAAAACGATTGAATCACAATGGTCTGACTTAAAAGCAACGAAAGATGCTCTGATGCTCTTGGCATCACCAGAAAGTATTTCTCTGGTTTCAGGGAAAGACATTCATATGAATGCTTTGGATAGTATTACCGTTGGCGGTGTTCAATCTATCAATGTTAGTACAGATGAACAGCTCATATTGAATGCCAAGAAAAAAGTCAGTGTTTTTGCAGGCGAAGACGATCTAAAAATTTATGCAGCAAAAGGCAAATTTGATCTGCAATCACAAGACAATGTCTTAGATGTTTCAGCACGACTAGACGTCAAAATAACCTCATCTGAAGGCAAAGTAGAAATTCACAGCCCGACCGAAATTGTATTTAAAGCAAAAAACAGTGCCTTAAAAATTAATGGTGATGGGGTTACCGTCATTACACCAAATAAATTTACTGCCAAAGCCAGTCAACATCTCTTTACAGCAGGTGCGAGTGAAAGTCCTACACTTCCTCTTTTCCCTAACAATATTTGTTGGGAATGTCTCGCTCGACGAGCAGCACAACGTGGTGCTTTTATTAACAAAGGAGATGGAATGTAAATGATAGGCAACCAAAGTCTCCAAATTTTCTTTAAAACATTTGAAAAGTATCCGCTTGATCAAGTTGGATTAAACGTTTATGCATTAGCCGATGCAGCCCAAGATAAAACATTCTTAAAAGTTTTAGAGCACTTAAGGCAAAAATGCCTCTTGACAGAAGCAGGTGGCGAAAAGGCTAGAGAAATCTCTCCACATTTACTGCAATTACCAAAAGACTTTACTGCACTCGAATGGGAGTGGATAGAAAAAAATATCGCTGGCACGACCAAAATGACGATTATTATTTCACCCTTGTCATTTGATTACTTATATAAACACTTACGCCAATTCTTAGATGTCGAATTCGATGGTGGTCTAGAAATGATGTTAGCATTTTGGGATCCTGCTATCTTAGCAACATTGGTTGGTCACAAAGCCGATAAAACATTATATGTACAAGGGCCTGTATTCAATCCACAACAAATTGAAACCTTGCTTAAACCGATTCAAAGTTGGTGGTACTGGGATCGTTCAGGTAATTTGCAGGGCATATTTGGCTTGAATGAGCGTGTTGAATTACTTCCATCCATAGAAACACCACTACACTTTTCCGCTGAACAAGAAGAAATGATGGTCGAGGCAACCTTTCCCGATAATTTGATGTATTATCTTAAACTCAATAACTCATTTTTAGTCGATAAAATTGATGATGATACTCTGTATCAGTTGGTGGTTAAGAGTATCCCTAAAGCAAGAGCTTATGACTTGTCAGGTACACGTGATATTTTAAATTTCATCTGTTTAAAGCTGATTTACAAAGATCAATTTGAGTCAGATCATAATTTACAGTACCTGTTGATTCATTTGAAAGATAAAAAATTCACAATGGATCAAGTGATGAATAATGTAATGGCTAAAGCTGAATAATATAATTTTAGTTTTTTATATACCTTATTAAAATGAATCAACATACATTCTCAAGAAAGAGTAAATATGAATTACAAAGTATTATTTTTTTTACTTATCATTATACCAGTGACATTATCTGGCTGTATCGGAAACTGGGCATATGGACAGATTTAAGCAATGATATTGATTCATCCTAAAAAATTAATTTTAATATCAGTAATTATTTTTGAATTAATTGGATGTACCAGTATTGGACCAAATACAACATATTACATGGGAGAAGTATCCTTTAATTATAATCCAGCGTATGCAAGCTATATGGTGAAATTAAATGGTACAGAAATAGGTGGAGGATATGGAAGATCTATGAATACTTCTCCAGTAAAAGCTGGAACTTAAATTGTCACATGGATGGATGAAAAAACAGGGCAAGTTCATAATGCTACAAATGAAGTCAGCCTAACAAAAGAAGACATTAACGGAATGAAGTACTTGGCGGTACACTTATATCCAGATGATAGTATTGAAATTTCAACATCCAATAATTGGCCAAATCCGACTGTAAAAGGTAATGCTTGGTATGATAGGTTAACTAAATAGATCTAAATAATGTTTACGAAAACGATTAAAGCTATTTAATCTATATAAATTAGATATGTTTACATAGATTAAATATTTTAAAGAAAACAAGGAACTACTATGAATATAAAGAAGTTAATCCTACTACCTATCAGCTTAGTTTTTAGTGCTGCAGGTTGTGCAGGTATTGGACCAAATGCTACATATTATATGGGTACAACATCAGCTAATTATAATCCAACTTATAATACTTATGACGTCAAATTAAATAATCATATTATTGGCGGAGCCATTGGATCCATGAATACATCTGCCGTAAAAATTGGTTTACAAGACGTTACGTGGAAAGATGCAAAAACTGGTGAATTACATAAATCAAAGAATCAAGTTATTTTAAATAAAAATGATGTTAAGGATAAAAAATACCTTGTTGTTCATTTATATCCTGATGATACAATTGAAATTATAACTTCTCTTAATTGGCCAGTCCCAACGGAGAAAGGATTAAAGTGGCGAGAAAAAATTAAAAATAATGGAGCTAAATAATGTTTACAAAAACAATAATAAAACGAACAACAGAAACCAATAGTGATGTTTCCAATACACCGCCTACTGCAAAACAGGATTGTTCAGATGTAGTCCATATTTCAGTTTTTTTTGATGGTACAGGTAATAACAAAGATGCTGATGAAGAAAAAAAGAAATGGTCAAATCCAGCTAGGTTGTGGAAATCTGCTGATCAGCATGCACAAGAAAGTGAGAGTAATGGGTGTAAGTCAAATTATGCAATCTATGTATCAGGCGTAGGCACACGTTTTAATGGTGAGTTAAATATATTTCAACGTGCACTCGCTATGATGCAAGACCATAGTGGTTTTGGCCTTGGTGTGGGGACAGGTGGAACCCGACGCTTAGATTATGGCGAAGATCAACTTAATGATGCCTTAAAGCAAGTCATGATTTTAAATGCAAAAAAATCAGAAATAGACACAGGTAAGTATGCCAATGAAAAAAAAGTGTATAGTTTTGCAGAGGTCGATAATAGTTTAAAGCAACATCGCCTCATTAAAAAAATTAATATTTCTACATTCGGCTTCTCTCGTGGAGCAGCTCTAGCCCGTGCATTTACGAATCAATTTATGTGGCAATGCGAATCTGATTGTAACGGTTTAAGTTACGGCACTGGAAAATACCCTATTGAATTTAAATTTATGGGTATCTTTGATACCGTTGCCTCATTTGGCTTACCCGCGACCAACTTAAATAATAATTTAACCTTTGAAGGTCGGGATATGGTCATTGATGAACGCATTAAAATGTGTGTGCACCATGTTGCAGGAAATGAGCTGCGCTTTGCTTTCCCTGTCGATTTAATTCATAAAGGAAATGGTCAAATTGCCAATCCAAATTGGAAAGAACTTGTTTATCCAGGCATGCATTCCGATGTTGGTGGTGGCTATACACCTGGTAGTCAGAATGTAAATGATAACTTTGCCCGTATCCCATTGAAAGACATGTTGGAAGATGCTGTCAGTGCAGGTGTTCGAATGTTTGACTATAATCAATTAAAAGAAAAATATGGGGCATTATTTACTGAACAGTTTGAAATTCAAAATGAAACACAGCGTTTGTATGATGCGGTAAAAGCACAAATGTTTTCTACAGGAAAAGTTCAAGATCAAATTGCTGCTGCAATGAAAGTTTATTATAGTGCGTATGGAACATTGGCGAGAAGCAAGACAGCCTCTGTCAGTCAAAATGTGCGTAAAGATAATAAATTTCGTGAAATATTACCGATCGGCCCATCAGATATGGCAACTGAAATCAGCCGCTTAGAAAAATTACAAAACCTAACAGCACCTAATAAATCTGGTGGAATAAATATTTTTAGAATATTGTCACCTGTTTCAAAAGCATATGAGTTTTTCTTAGACGTAGATGATTGGGAGTTCGCGAGTTGGCATAAAGAATCAACACCAGAAATTATGAGCTTTTATCAAAACTATATTCATGACTCTAAGTACGGTTTTATGAGTAATGCTGAACCTTTTAGTTATTTCCGTCAAAGAACGGTATATGAGTCCCGTCGTAGTGGAAAGGGCGAAGAGGTAGATCAAAAAACTGCAGAAGATAAAGCAGTATGCGCTGTGGTAAATAGGGAAGTACAACACGAAGAATTTTTTGATGCATTTGAACGAGCTAAACAAGAAGATTTACCGTTAGCTATGTAAAAAGAATAAACTCTTGGTACGGTCGCTAAGTTCTAAACGGCTTTAATTCCTTATAAATGCTATTAAGAAATTAACATTTATTCCATATTTTAAGCATCTTAAGATGAGATGCTTATTGTTTACTTTCAAATTGAGTGTTCCTACAAATGGTTATGGTGTATATAACAAAGATACAGAATTAGAAAAAAACAAGGAGTAATTTGTAAGACTGGTGCGTTGGTTGTTTAGAGGTTCCAAATGACAGTCAATACAGGAACTAACTTAGAACTTCGATTTTTTTTAAATTTCATAAAATAGCCTAAGCAAAAATTTTATAAATTTCGTTCCTAAAAAAAAGGTGTCTTTTATTTTCAGTTAAATTTTTATGCCAATAAATTCCAATATTCATCTGCGGCAGTTTCACAGGAACATCAAAAATATTGAGCAGAGGGGAAACATGCAAATGGCTCAAAATATTTTGAGGAATCGTTAAAATTGCATTTGGATATTGCTCTAAAATTTGTAGCGCAGTGGAATAGTGCTGACAACGCAAAAAAACCTGCCTAGACAGTTGCTTACGATTTAAATGAACATCTTCAACCAAAACACCAGTACGCCGCGAAGATACACCAATATGTGGTGCAGCCAAATACAATTCAGCATTGATTTGCTGGAGCTGAGTACAAGCCACAAACTGGTCTTTGACCAAGCTCTCAAATTGAATTTTATCGCCAAAGTTTTGTTCCAAATCAATTACAAAATCAATTTGCTGAGAAACTAAATCAGCATCTACTGTTTTACGGTCAAGCTTGCTACTCATGAACTGAATACTTAGTCCAAGTTTCTGAAAGTGAGCAACTAACTTTGGGAAAACAATTGGTTCGATTTCATCATGAATCGCAATTTTTAGGCTTTGAACCATGTTGGGGTCGAAGCTTTGCTGCTGCATGGAAATACTTTGAATTGCAATTAAAGCATTTTTAATAATTAGGTAATTTTGTTCTGCAAAAGGTGTTGGAAGCATTTGGCTGCCAGAGCGAACAAATAAATCATCCTTTAAATGGCTACGTAGACGCTGCAAGGCATGACTAGCAGCAGACTGCGTAATCGACAAGATTTGAGCTGCTTTAGAAATACTTTTTTGCTCATAAATTGCAATAAAAAGCGGGTATAAATTGATATCGATGCGATGAAAAAGCCCCATATCAATGGGTGACTTACTATGAATACTGTTCATGCTGATCTATAAAATAAAATCATTTTGTTCATATTAGTTTTCAGGTTATGTTGATGTAAAGCGAAAATATCAAAATAGATCGAAGGAAGCAGCCATGTTTGAACTTTCAGCACGTGCTCAAGATTATGTAGAACGTACCAAACAATTTATTCAAAACGAAATTGAGCCGATCGAAACTGACTTTTGGCATGAGGTACATGAACTGAACCAAGGTGGCGACTGGACCAAATGGCAGTGGCCTGTACAACTTGAAACGCTCAAAGCCAAAGCAAAAGCTGCGGGTTTATGGAATATGTTTTTGCCATGTCCTGAATTGGGCCAAGGTCTATCGGTTCAAGAGTACGCTCATATTGCAGAACTCACAGGTCGCAGTCTTCTTGCGCCGACCGTATTTAACTGTAATGCGCCTGACAGTGGCAATATGGAAGTATTGTGGCGTTATGGCTCTGAAACTCAAAAGCAAGAGTGGCTTACGCAGCTTTTAGATGGAAAAATTCGTTCTGTTTTCTGTATGACAGAACCAGCTGTTGCTTCATCCGATGCGACCAATATGCAAGCAACAGCCGTGATCGAAGGCGATGAGATTGTGCTAAATGGCCGTAAATGGTGGTCTTCAGGCTTAGGCGACCCCAATGCCAAAATTATTATTTTTATGGCACATACACCAGATGAAACGAAAGATCGCCACCATCAACACTCGATGGTTTTAGTGCCTGTTGAAACGGCTGGTGTCAAAATAGAACGAATGTTACCAGTCTTTGGTGACTACGATGCTCCACATGGTCACGGCGAAATTAGCTTTAGTAATGTTCGTGTACCTATTTCTAACTTTATTGGTGGCGCAGGTCAAGGTTTTGAAATTGCCCAAGGTCGTTTAGGGCCAGGTCGTATTCATCACTGTATGCGCTGTATTGGTGCTGCGGAAAAGTCTTTAGAATTGATGATCGATCGTGGTATGAGTCGTACTGCATTTGGCAAAGAAATTTTAAAATTAGGTGGAAACCTAGAGCGCGTGGCTGATGCACGTGTTGCAATTGATCAAGCACGTTTATTAACCTTGTATGCTGCGTATAAAATGGATACTTTAGGGAATATGGCAGCGTTAACCGAAATCTCTGCCATTAAAGTCGTTGCGCCAAGTGTGCTTGAAAAAGTGGTCGATATGGCGATTCAAATTCACGGCGGAGCAGGTGTGTCGCGTGATACACCTTTGACAGGTTTCTTCGCTCAAGCACGTTCACTGCGTTTGGCCGATGGACCGGATGAAGTCCATAAAGGCATGATTGCTAAATTAGAACTGGCAAAACGCGACTATAGTACACGTCGTAAAAAATAATAGAGGAGAAGATCATCTCTTTAATTCATCGTGTTGAAATAAGAATAGATGATCTTCTAAGTTATAAAGAAAAGATTGATAGTTTGGGAAAAAAGAATGTCAGCGATTGATGTAGGTGGAACAGTTCGGGCGGGTGAAGAACTGGATGCTGTAGCTGTAGAAAACTGGCTCAAAGCACAAGGAGTCGACCTACAAGGGCAGGTTGAAGTCACGCAATACTCAGGCGGTGCATCTAACTGGACGTATAGATTGAAATACGACAATGTCGATCTAATTCTACGCCGCCCACCCAAAGGTACCAAAGCTAAATCTGCACATGACATGGCACGTGAATATCATGTGCAAAAAAATTTAACCCCTTTTTATCCTGTACTTCCCAAAATGGTTGCATTGTGTCAGGACGAGTCTGTTCTTGGCTGTGACTTCTACGTGATGAAACGTGTAGAAGGCATTATTCCACGGGCCAATTTACCGAGAGAGTTAGATTTTAAAGAAGCCCAAGTTCGTGAGTTGTGTATCAATGTGATTGATAAACTGATCGAACTTCATCAAGTCCCGTACCAAGGCACGGAGCTTGAGAACCTTGGTAAAGGTGAGGGTTACTGCCGTCGTCAAGTGGAAGGTTGGGACGCTCGTTTTGAAAAAGCCAAAACCATTAACGTCCCTTCATTTAAATATGTGCGAAAGTGGCTGAAAGATAACATTCCAGCAGACTCAAAAACTTGTGTAATTCATAACGATTGGCGTTTTGATAATGTCATTTTAGATCCGAATCATCCGACACAAATTATTGGTGTTTTAGATTGGGAAATGGCAACGCTCGGCGATCCTCTGATGGACTTAGGTTCGGCTTTGGCATATTGGGTTGAAGAGTCGGATAGTGCACTATTTAAAGCGACACGTCGTCAACCGACAAATCTTAAAGGCATGTTCACACGTAAAGAAGTGGTCGATTATTATTTAGAAAAAACAGGTTTAGAAGTAGAAAATTGGACCTTTTATGAAGTCTTTGGTATTTTCCGTTTAGCTGTGATTGCTCAACAAATTTATTATCGTTATCACCACAAACAGACCAATAATCCTGCCTTCAAAGATTTTTGGATTTTAATTCATGCTCTCCATATTCGCGCACTTAAATTGATTGGTTTACAAAAAATTGAAGCCAATGAAGTCGCTCAAAAATACATTGTTAAAATGAAGGAAATATTAGGCAAATGACCACTATTTATTTCATTCGCCACGGGCAAGCATCTTTTGGTGCAGAAAGTTATGATCAACTCTCTCCCAATGGTGAACTCCAAGCCAAAATTTTAGGTCAATATTTTGATCAGATCTTAAAAGAAGCGCCTGTGGTGGTGTCAGGCTCCATGCAGCGACATCAGCAAACGGCATGTATTTCTTTGGCTGAGTGCTTTCCTGAAGTAGATGTTTTAACAAATTCTGCATGGAATGAGTTCAATCATCAACAAGTCTTCGCTCATTACGAACCGCGTTTTAACGAGCCACATTTACTAAAAGCCGATGTGGCTAAAGAATCGAACCCACGTGCATATTTGGCCAAGATATTTGAAGGGGCAATTGAACGATGGACAGGTGGCGACTATCACCATGAGTACGATGAATCATGGCCTGAATTTAAAAGTCGAATTGAAGTCGCTTTACAAGATTTGTGTGATGAATTGGCTCAAAGCAAACCGCGCTATGCTGTGGTGTTTACTTCAGGCGGTGTAATTTCAGTGGTTGCAGGTAAGCTGTTGGGTTTAAGTCCAAATAAAACCTTTGCCCTAAATTGGGCTATTGCCAACAGCAGCATGACCACATTACGACTGGTGGGCAATGAACCGCAGCTTTTAAGTCTCAATGAACATCATTTTATTAAAGCCGAAAACTCAAACTTACTGACATGGATCTAAGGACAGGATTAAGACATGGCTAAAACAATTTTAATTACAGGGGCAAGTTCTGGCATTGGTGCAGGTATGGCGCGCGAATTTGCACAAAAAGGCTATAACTTGGCAATTTGTGCACGACGCTTAGATCGCCTTGAAAGTTTAAAGCAGGAACTTGAAAGCAAGTACGGGATAAAAGTCATCCCTAAAGTTTTAGATGTGACCAATTACGATCAAGTGTTTGAAGTTTTTCGTGCATTTAAACAAGAATTTGGCCATTTAGACCGTGTGATTGTAAATGCTGGAATTGGAGATGGACGTCGAATTGGTAAAGGCAGTTTTGCGATTAATAAAGCCACGGTTGAAACCAACTTTATTTCAGCTCTAGCGCAGTGTGAAGCTGCAGTTGAAATTTTCCGTGAGCAAAATGCAGGGCATTTGGTTGTTATCTCTTCTATGAGTGCAGTCCGCGGTATGCCGAAACATTTGACAGCGTATGGTGCAAGTAAAGCAGGTGTTGCACATTTGGCCGAAGGTATTCGTGCAGAACTGCTCAATACCCCAATTAAAGTCACGACTATTTTTCCTGGCTATATTCGTACAGAAATTAATGAGGGTGCAAAACCACTGCCTTTTGAAGTCGATGAAAAAACAGGTTCACGACTGTTGGCCGCAGAAATTGAAAAAGCCCCTGTAAAAGCCTATGTTCCTAAATGGCCATGGCTACCACTAGGTTTGGCGATGAAAATTTTACCGCTGAAATTGGTCAATAAACTGGGTTAATGATTGAAATAAAAAGGCTGTAAATCAGCCTTTTTATTTTTAACTATGTGAGTGCCTTCTAAATACAGGTTGCTATTTCCAGATGAGCATTTGAGTGCATTCATGAGTTGGTCATAATACCGAGGTAGCATTGAAGAAAAAAGGTGATCAAGATGTCCACACAATTCGACTTTGTTTCAGTCAGAAAAAAGCCCAATGTTCATTTTGGTGGGCGTTCAATTAGTCATGTTATTCAATGTGAAGATGGTTCACAAAAGACCCTTGGGGTTATTTTGCCTACAGATCAACCGCTGACTTTTGAAACACATGTCGCAGAGCATATTGAAATCGTTTCAGGTCAATGCCAAGTTAAAATTGGGCTACAGACTGAAATGAGGCTGTATCATGCAGGTGAAAGTTTTGATGTTCCTGCCAACAGTCGCTTTAGTATGATGGCAAGTGAAGTCGTAGATTATATTTGTCACTTAGAAAAATAGCCGAAGATAAAGACTTAAAATGGCTAGAACAACGTTAATTCTTTATTTCTGAAGAATATTTAAGTCTGTGTATCGGTGCAATTCAACGTATACTATTTTCATCTTTCAGTTAGCTTAGACCCAGTCACTGAATATGCGATTAAAAATTTATACGCTGGCTTTGATTCCAGTCATTCTATTTCAAGGTTATGCCGTCAAAAAAAATACACCAAGATTGGCTGAACCCGAAGGAGAGCGCATTGGACAAAAAGGCGTGGGTAAGTCGCTTTCCTTGCTCATTTTGGGGGATTCAGCGGCGGCTGGTGTTGGTGTAAATGTTCAAGATGATGCCTTATTGGGTTCAATTTTAAAAGAACTGTCATCTGAGTTTAGTATTCAATTTTATTTACACGCAATGACGGGATTCACCACAGATCAGGTCATTCAGTCCATCCAAACACTTGAGACACAGCATTTTGATGTCATCATTACTTCTGTGGGCGTAAATGACATTACAAAATTCACTTCGCCGCAGGCTTGGATCGCAAAACAGAAGCAGCTTTATCACATACTCAAACATAAGTTTAGTCCACAACTAACACTTGCATCGGGTGTACCCCCGATGGATCAGTTTCCCGCACTTCCAAACCCACTTGCATGGTTGTTCGGTCAATATGCCAAAGCGATGAACCTAGAATTAGGCCAATTTGTCGCACAGCAAAAACAGATGGAGTGGATAGAGTACGATCTAAAGAAGTTTTTGGCTTTAAACTTAGCTATGGCCAAAGACGGTTTCCACCCCAGCAAAGAAATTTATCAGTATTGGGGTAAACAAGTGGCTGAAAAAATACGCCAATCTTTTTAAAATGCAATAAAGACAATTTTTTATAGCTTATGACACATTCAGTTGAAATCGAAAAACATCCACTTAAACCGTTCCTCCCAGCTAATGCCAAATTATTGATGCTGGGCAGCTTTCCGCCGCCCAAGACCCGCTGGAAAATGGACTTTTACTATCCAAATTTTCAAAATGATATGTGGAAAATATTTGGCCTGTGTTTTTTCCAAGATAAAAATTATTTTCTCAATATCGAGCAGAAGACATTTAAAGAACAACAGATCCGTACATTTTTAAATGAACGGGGCATTGCGATTTTTGATACGGCCTATGAAGTGATTCGCCAAAAGGGCAATGCTTCAGATAAGTTTTTGCACATTATTACCCCAACCAATATACAACATTTACTTGAACAAATGCCCAGATGTCATAGTGTGATGACCACGGGCGATAAAGCCACTGATACGCTTATGCTGTCTATGCCTACAGGTACGTTAAAACCACAAATTGGCATGAAGTCCGAGACACATTTTGCTGGGCGAGACCTGAGGCTTTATCGGATGCCATCTTCTTCTCGTGCCTATCCTTTGGCTTTAGAGAAAAAAGCCGAAGCTTATTACAACTTATTTTCTGAAATAGGCTTACTTTAGGTTACTATTTGGATTATCCACATGACTGAATATTCCAGCCATTCGTAGATGGTTGGTCTGCTTTAGTCTTCGTACTCAACATAGTCCCAGAGATTAAGCCGCGCTTTAATCTGTTTACATAGTTGTGGCAGCATAGGAAATAATGTTCCATCAATCCATAGGCTGAGTGCACCTGCCGAAAGTGGTTGTTGCGATTCATCGATCAATTGTGCACCTTTCACCAAAACAAAAGTCTCTTCGCTTGCAGCTGTTTCGATCCCTTTAAACTGAACCAAAAGTTCATGGCCTGTATCTTGGATTAGCCACCCCAGTTCGATTTGGATATTTTGATTGGATTTTAAAACGACTTGCCCTTCAACCATGTCATTGTCACTCAAACAGTCATGTTCAACACGCACTTTACTTAGAAACCATTCTTGTCGAGCAAGATCTTCTAGTGTTTTGTAAGGGGTTAAAATATTACTGAGATTAAACTGACGACTTAAATCAAAAAATTGCATTACTAAACTTTGTAAAGGGGAGATAAAAAAGATGGGCTGCATGTTAAATCAAAGTGTGTACTGAGTAAAACCTTTCAAGCCCTTGAATGAATTTAGGTATCAGATCCAATTATTCTGTACGAGTCTTATATTCAAAGTTGTTCATTAAGAAGAGCAATAGATAAAGCATTTTTAAGCTGAGCCTAAAAAACAAAGCACTCAGCACAAACGGAAAGCTATCGTACGTTAGAGAATATTTATGATGTCACTCATATGTAATTACATCATCCATTCAATGGGTAGGTATGACACGGCTTTCATCATAAAACGCTGAAATTTTGTAGTTTCGGGTTCTTTTTGATGTTCAATGACACTTCCATCTTTTTGATGTTCAAGCCAAATGATATCGCCTTGAGGATTAAGCTTTAACTCATATGCAATATGCGGGAGAAATTCATCTAACTTGTGTGAGATTGCATTTTGCAATTGATCTGACTCTATCACTAAGCCCACTTCTGTATTTAAATGGGCTGAGCGTGGGTCAAAGTTAAACGAACCGACAAAGACTTTTCCGTCTATATCAAAAAATTTGGCATGGAGCCGTGAGGAACTTCGACCTTTAGCTGGAATCACATGACCAGTTGCCACTTCATACCAGGTGTATTTCTCTCGTTCGATATAGGGTTTAAACTCATACAGTTTGACGCCATTTTCGAGCAAGCCACGGCGATATTTTTTATAAAATGCATGCACAATGGCAACATCATTAGCCAATAACGAATTGGTTAAGACCCGAACTCGAGTTCCATTTTTTGCCAAATTGGAGAGATAGTCGGCACCTGCTGTGGTTGGAACAAAATATGCGGAGACCAACTCCATATGCTTTTCAGGCTTGCCCATCAAATCGAACATTTGTTTGACAATGATTTCATCAGGCTTTGCTTCACCACGAATTTTATTAGGAGAATCGGCAATGAAATAAGCCTTTGCCCAGTTAACAGGATGTTTAGTTAGCTCTGAATCGACTTGTATCCGAGCCAAATCAATTTTCTGTTCAATCACATTTTTATCTAAGGCATCCGCTTCATAGTGCTGTTTTAATTGAGCCAGTTCTTCTTTTGTTCCACGACCCACTAATTGGGGAATTGTATAACTGAGATCATCATTCCAGAAATTTAGAAATACGCTATTGGCATGTTCTACAGCTTGCCCATAAAACAAAATGTCCAAATCGGTAAATTGGAATTTTTCACTGGCATCAAAGTATTCACTGCTGATATTACGACCACCAGTTACCGCAATTGCACCATCAGCAATGATCAGTTTGTTATGCATACGATGGTTAATGTGATTGAAGCGAAAAGCATAATCAATCACACGTAAATGACGGTATTTGTAAGGATTGAATAATTTGATTTCAAAATTGGGGTGAGCACTCAGTTTTTTGAGAGTTTCATCAAGTGCAGTGCCATTTTGGTCATCAATCAATAAGCGTACTTTCACACCACGATCTGCAGCATTTAACAGTTCATGCAACATCATATGGCCTATAAAGTCATCTCCCCAAATATAGTATTGGACATCTAGACTGTGCTTCGCCTCTCGTATCAAATGTAAGCGTGAGGCAATACTCATAAATGCTTCGTCTAGAGCTAAATAGGCCGTAAGTCCCTGTTTTTGCTGTACAGACGCATCTTGACCATTAAGCCAATGCTGTGCATATATCTCTACAGGGTCTGAAGGCTTAGCTTGATTGGGGGCGAGTTGACATCCCGCCAATGTTAAAACGGTGCTCAACAAAATCAGCGGTCGACAATGAGTTCGTATCGGCATATTTATTTTAAAGACCTAATTTTTATACGTTATACATTTCACATGTTATAGGTTGAAACAGAGAATAAAAAGCGGTTGCTGTAGCGCATCTGTTAAAGACCTGTTAAGGATAGCGAAAATGAAATCACGTGCAGCTGTTGCCTTTGGACCTGGACATGCTCTTGAAATTGATGTTGCTCCACCACAAAAAGGTGAGGTTTTAGTCAAGATTACCCATACAGGTGTATGCCATACCGACGCATTTACTTTATTTGGTGATGATCCTGAAGGTATTTTTCCAGCAGTTTTAGGCCATGAAGGTGCGGGTATCGTAGTTCAGGTCGTTGAAGGTGTAACCAGCGTTCAGCCGGGTGATCATGTTATTCCTCTGTATACGGCTGAGTGTGGCGAGTGTTTATTCTGTCAGTCAGGCAAGACCAATCTATGTGTTGCAGTCCGTGCGACGCAGGGCAAAGGTCTGATGCCAGATGGTACAACGCGTTTTTCTTATAATGGGCAACCGATTTATCACTATATGGGCTGTTCAACCTTTTCTGAATATACCGTTGTCGCAGAAGTGTCTTTGGCTAAAATTAATCCAGATGCTAACCCTGAACACGTCTGTTTATTGGGTTGCGGCGTGACTACTGGTTTAGGTGCAGTCAAAAATACAGCCAAAGTGCAAGAGGGAGATACCGTTGCAGTCTTTGGTTTAGGTGGTATTGGTCTCGCTGTTGTACAAGGTGCAAAAAAAGCCAAAGCCAGCCGTATTATTGCGGTTGATACGAACCCTGACAAATATAAATTAGCAGCAGAATTCGAGGCAACTGATTTTGTAAATCCGAAAGATCATGACCGTCCTGTACAGGAAGTCATTGTTGAAATGACCGGTTGGGGGGTTGATCACTCATTTGAATGTATTGGTAACACCAATGTCATGCGCTCAGCACTTGAATGTGCACACCGTGGTTGGGGCCAGTCGGTGATTATTGGTGTGGCAGGTGCAGGCCAAGAAATTTCAACGCGCCCATTCCAACTGGTTACTGGCCGTACATGGAAAGGGACGGCTTTTGGTGGTGTAAAAGGTCGTTCACAACTGCCAGGTATGGTTGAAGAAGCAATGACTGGCGACATTCGTTTAGCTCCATTTGTTACGCATACCATGGGTCTCGACAAAATCAATGAAGCCTTTGACTTAATGCATGATGGAAAATCAATCCGTACTGTGATTCATTTTGAAGACTAATTCGCTGTAAGATGTTTAAAAAACCAAGCTGCGGCTTGGTTTTTTTGTTTTTGATTAGAAGAAAAGTGAATTGGCAGAACTGTTCATTTTGTTAGACAAAAATGATAAAAAATGTCAATTCGTTAGATTTTGTCCTTTTATGACATAGTCGAAAATAGGTTCTCACCTTATCTTAATGTCTCAATAATGCACACTTGTATAAAAATAAACTAAAGCAGAGGGTGACTATGGGAAAGCATGTTGAATACCGTCCCGAATGGGTACGCGAAGATTTCATCGATTTTCTGACTGAAAAAGTAAATCCGCTATGGGCATGGAAAAAAGCCAAAGCGCGGATTGTTGCAAAGCATCACTTATCAGATGACTTCGTGTACATGCAGTTACAGCCAAATCATCATTTTAAAGCAACCGACTATCAAGCTGGGCAAAGTATCTTAGTGACAGTACTCATTGCTGGTGTACGTTGGCAGCGAAGCTATTCGATTGTTGAGATTTTAGAAAATGGTAATCTTGTGATTGCTGTCAAACAACAGGGCAAAGTTTCAAATGCACTCACTCAACAGCCTGTGAAAAGTGTAGTTGAAATTTCCCAAACGCAAGGCGAATTTGTTTTAAAAAGTCAGCTTCACTCTGCATTGATGATTGCCTCGGGGAGTGGTATTACCGCAATTTACGCATTGATTAAGGCTGCATTAAAACGCCCACAAACAGTTTCCAATATCGATCTCATTTACTTTACGCGGGATGATGCCTTTCGCGCAGAACTGCAAAGTCTGGTCGAACATTATCCGCAGTTTAAATATCACCATATCAATACATTGACCCATAAACAACATCTGAGCCAAGACTTGCTTAGCCAAAAGATTGAAGGTCTTGAACAACGTGAATGCTATGCCTGCGGTGCTGCCAATATGATGCAAAGCCTGACAGAAATTTATCAGGCTCTAGACTTAGTTGACTATCTGCATACCGAATACTTTCAAATTGTTGTCGATCACACCCAAAGTGCTCAAGTGGTCACGTTTCAACGTTCTCAGCAACAGTTTCAGGCCAAAAGCAATTTATTAGACAGTGCAGAACAGGCGGGTTTACGTCCCGCACATGGTTGTCGTATGGGCATTTGTAATACTTGTTCATGTACCAAAGTTCAGGGTGTGGTGCGGAATCTGCTCACAGGTGAGCTTGATCAAAACAATAACACACAAATTAAATTATGCATTTCACAGGCGGTTAGTCCTGTTGTGATCAACCTTTAAGAAGGTATAGATATGAATCTTCCCGTTTATTTTAGTGAAAGTAGTAAATCCAAATATTTAAGTCCTGCACAAATCGAAGAGTTTGGTGCGAAAGTTGAAGCGATCCGTCGTGAAGTGATGGAAAGTCTCAATGAAAAAGATGCTGAGTATATTTACAAAATCCGAAATTTTGTGCGCTATAGCGAAATAAGCGCACGTGCAATGCTCATGTTTGCAGGATGGCTGCCTCCAGTATGGCTCTTGGGCACAGGTTTATTGGGGGTATCTAAAATCGTAGAAAATATGGAGCTTGGGCATAATGTCATGCATGGTCAGTTTGACTGGTTAAATGACCCGAGTCTCAATGGGGCAAATTATGACTGGGACACTATGGCCACAGGCCCCGACTGGAAACATACGCATAATTATATCCACCATACCTACACCAATATTGTTGGTATGGACCATGATGTCGGCTATGGCTTAGTCCGTGTGAGCGATGCACAGGTCTGGGAACCTCGCTTTTTGCTAAATCTGCCTTTAGCTGCACAATTGATGGTGTTTTTTGAGTGGTATGTTGGTATACAAAATCTGCATATAGAGGATGTGGTCGCCTATAAAACAAAAACTTGGCACGAAGTTTGGGCAGAGTCATATGATTTTAGGCAGAAAATGAAACGCCAAGTGATTAAGGACTATGTCTTTTTCCCAATCATTGCCGGGCCAAATGCACTGCCAGTTTTTGCAGGAAATGCGGTAGCCAATGTTATTCGTAGTTTATGGGCATCCGCGGTGATTTTTAATGGTCACTTTACCGAAGACTCTGAAAACTTTGAAATGGACAATATCGACAATGAAACACGGGCCGAATGGTATCTGCGTCAAATTCGAGGCTCAAGTAATTTTAGTGGGACACAGGGCTTGCATATCTTAAGCGGGAACTTGAGTCATCAAATCGAACATCATCTTTTCCCGGACATGCCAGCCAATCGCTACGCACAAGTCGCGCCCAAAATTAAAGCACTGTGTGCAGAGTATGGAATTCATTACAATGAAGCGAGCTTTATCAAACAGTTTTCATCTGTTTGGGTGAAATTGGCTAAATACTCGCTGCCAAATGAATGTTATGAAAAAAGTGACCCTACACAGTCTTTTCTGAAACACAATCTGAGTTTATTGAAAAAAAGAATCTTTAAATCATAGCTCACAAGTATGTACCAGAGCAGAAACTTTATTGGATAATATTGACCCATTAGGTTTCTGCTTTTTTTTTGCACAAAAGTAGGGCGTAAAACCCCTCTATATGATGTCTTTGTGTAAGTCGGATTAAATTTAATCATTATGTGAATAGTCGGTATTTACTTAAAATAAATTATTGTTAATATTGGTTTTTCAGTGAAAGTTGTTTAGCTTTGCTATGTCGCTCAAATGAATACTCATTTGCTATTGAAAACGGCTCTCAGTTATTTGTGTAATAGTTGCAATTTTTCATTGGTATACGCTTATATAAGTTGTATATGATGCATATTGTGATGGTAATCACGCAGCGTCATTATACTTATATTTACTTTTTTGTTTTTCATTGTTTTTCATGACTTTGCTTGATTTCTTTTTTAAACAATATGTCTGGTTATGGACTAAACCAGCAAGTTTAAGTTGCAGATAATTATTATGTCTCGAACCCATTCACAGCCTAAGAATAAATCTAAAAAGATTGCTTATGATCAACAGGCAGGAATGAGTTCTACTTCAAAAAAAGACCACCATCTGATTGATATTATTCCTCAGCTTTTTTGGATTCATAATGACGTCTGCAAATATATAAATTTACCCTTACGCCAGTATGTGGGAGGAATGGATTTATCCGCAGATAGCTTCAATTTGGTCGAATATATTCATCCAGAAGATGTGCCAGCATTAGATGAATTTTTGCATCAACCGATAATTGCCGAGCTCACATTTGAAAAAACCTGTCGGATTCGTAATCATCAGGGCCAGTATCATTGGTTCTTAGTCCAAGGTGAAATGGATCGCTCTACGGCTGGATTTCAACTGAGTTGCACTGATATTCATCAGGGCATGAAAATTTATATCGAGTCTTTGGCGCTGTTACGTGCCCATTCGGATATGTTAAATGCCAGCGTAGACTGCATTATTGTGGTTGAGCCAGATGGTATGGTCACCCATATGAATAAGTCGGCATGTGTCATGTTATTGGGAAGTGCAGATGTTAAGTACTTTGGTATGTCTTGGGTCGAACTTTTGCCTCCTGCGGTGCGTAAAAAAGCCAAAAAAGCATTGTATGATGCAAGCCAAGGCCAAATTTCGCGTTTTAATGGCATGAGTTTATCGGACGGTAAAGTTTATTATTGGGATAATGTTCTGACACCTGTACTTGATGTTGACGGAGAGACCCAGAGTATTTTATGTGTTTCACGTGATATCACGCTACAATATCTGACAGAACAAAAATTAAAACAAGGCAGTGAACGTGATGAGTTAACCGGTTTAAATAACCGACGTGCGTTTAAAGAAAAAATCAGAAAACTGTATAGTAGTGCACGTGATAAAAAACAAAAGTTAGCCGTCATGTTGATGGATTTAGATCACTTTAAAACCATCAATGACACACTCGGTTATGCCGCAGGTGACCACCTTTTAAGAATTTTATCGAAACGTTTAAAACAAATTTTAGAAGGGCGTGCTTTCTTGGCACGTCTTGGCGGGGATGAATTTGGTGTGATTATTCCGCATGTACAGCATATAGGTGAACTCAATCAAATTGCCCAGCAGATTTTGCAACAACTCGAGATTCCCATCACATTTTCGGGGAACTACATCAATGTGGCATGAGTATTGGATGTGGCCTCTATCCAGATGATGCCAATGACCTCAGTGAGCTACTCAAGTGTGCCGATACAGCACTGAATGATGTTAAAGCACAGGGCCGCGGTGGTATGCGCATGTTTGATCAGGATATGTTTAATGCGGTACGGGAGCAATCTGAACAACTTAATTGTGCGCATCAAATTATTCGTAATGTTGCCATCGAGGCTTTCTTTCAACCGAAAGTGTGTTTAGGTTCAGAAAGAATTATCGGTTATGAAGCGCTCTTACGTTGGCGTGATGATCAGAATAACATTCAAAGTCCTGCACGAATTGCAGCAGCCTTTAATGATTATGAGTTATCCAGCCGTATTGGTGAGATTATGCAGCATCAGGTCTTCAAGCAGATTACTGAATGGCGGGCAAAAGGCTTACAGATTGTACCTATTTCAATTAATGCAGCACCTGTTGAGTTTATGCGTGATAATTTTGCAGAGATCTTCTTAAAACGTCTCAAAGCCTACCGCATCCCCTCGAAATTTGTTGAAATCGAGGTCACTGAATATCATTTGGCTGAACGCGGCTATGAATACGTGGTTCGTGCCTTAAAAAAACTCAAAGCAAATGGTGTGCGAATAGCATTGGATGATTTTGGTACAGGGCATTCTTCTCTTACTCATTTACGTGACTATCCTGTTGATATTATTAAAGTTGACTGCTCTTTTGTGCAACATTTAAGCGATGATAAATCGATTTATGCTATTGTCGAAGGGTTAGCCAAGCTTGGTCCGATTTTATCGATGGATATCGTTGCTGAAGGGATTGAAACTGAAACACAATTGCAGCTTTTAAGAGATATGGGCTGCCATATTGGGCAAGGTTATCTGTTTAGTCCGCCTGTTTGTGCTCAGCAGGCAGAAATGCAGTTGCTAAAACTACACTAGGCATGGCTTCAATAGCGACTGTTCTCATGAACTCAAACATGATTAAGCCATTGAGTTAAAGGCGAAGGCAGTAGCTTAAACAGGATAGAACTGAATTTTTTGTATAAAAAAGTGTTGTAAAAGCAAAAAAATCAGCGTATTTTAAATTTCAGATAACATATTTTTGAAGATATAAAAATGTTAAAGCAACCTGTAATCTCTAACGCAAATTATTACTTCTGGCAATTTAGATAATTGCCTGAACGCGTTCGGGCTTCAAAAGGTTGCCCACCTAGTTAATACCTGATCGGCAACCCTGGTCAGGTTTTTTTATATCTGCTGTTTTAATAAATTTTGGAGTACTTCATGAAAACAACTAACTATTCATACTTTAGCAACTTTTATTGGTTTTACTTTAGTCAATTTATGACTTTAGCCCAGCAATCCATTAGACCCATAACGCTCAAATAAAAGATCGGACTGAAGACCACAGTCCAAAGGATACAAACCAATGAATGCTCTAAATACTGCACTACAAAGTACTCAAACGACAGTTCAAGAAACACTTTTAAGTTTACCGCAGCAACTCAAAGCCCAGTTGCCACTTTCAGCACCATTAAAACTACAAATTGCTGAACAGCGTCAAACCATTCAAAATATATTAGAAGGCAAAGACCATCGTTTAATGGTCATTACTGGCCCATGTTCCATTCATGACCCTATTGCGGTTTTAGAATACGCTGAAAAATTAAAACAACTACAAGCCAAAGTTTCAGATCAGATTTTCTTCGTAATGCGTGCTTATATTGAAAAACCACGGACTACGGTGGGCTGGAAAGGTTTTTTATACGATCCTTTACTTGATGGATCTTCCAATATGCAGTTGGGATTAGAGCAGTCTCGAGCATTGTATTTAGCGATTATTGAAATGGGTTTGCCGATTGCTACAGAAATTTTAAGCCCGATGGCGACTGCTTATTTCGACGATCTGTTGGCATGGGGAGCTATTGGTGCGCGTACCAGCGAGTCGCAGATTCATCGTGAAATTTCGAGTCATATGCCATTCAGCATTGGTTTCAAAAATGGCACAGATGGTTCAATTCAAATTGCTCTGGATGCGATTCAGTCTGCATCAAACCCTCACCAGTTCATGGGAATTGGGCAGCAAGGCATGGCATGTATGCTTCAGTCCCAAGGAAATCCGAAGCCACACTTGATTTTACGTGGTGCAAACTCGGGGCCTAACTATGCTTTAGCCGATATTCGTCATATGCAAGATAAAGTCAAAGGTGAATTACCTGCTTTGGTGATTGACTGTAGTCATGGTAACAGTAGTAAAAATCCACTCAATCAACCTAATGTATTGCGTCGAATTGTTGCAGAACGTATGCAAAGCAATGTGTGTGGTGTCATGCTTGAAAGTCATTTGGTTGATGGTAATCAGAAAATTTCAGATGACATGGTCTATGGTCAGTCTGTTACCGATGGCTGTTTAGGCTGGGAAAAAACCGAGCAAGTCCTTTTAGAGGTTGCCGACACATTACGCAGCCACGCTGTTCAACGGAGTGCTTAATCAACGCAGCCAAAAAGACCTTTCAATGAAAGGTCTTTTTTTTGTGATCCAGTTCAATAAATGAAGATAATAAATTGAAAAATAAGCTAAAAGTTATTTATCAAACGATAAATTAGGTTGAGCTAGAGCATAAACTTATGCAAAATCAGAAGCCTGAAACAACACGATAAAAAATTGTATTTTGAATAAAAGAAATGCTTTTTAAAGTCAGCTATTTGCACTAATTTTAGAGAACACTATGTATTCTGCAGAACTTTTAGAAGAAGCCCGTCGGATGATGTTTCACATGCTCAGCAAAGTGGTTGAGTATGGTGGTTCAGACTTATTTATATCTGCAGACTTTCCGCCAAGTATTAAGCATCAGGGCCTTATGAAGCCATTGGGTCAACAAAATTTGCCATCTGATCAGACTAAGCTCTTTGCATATAGCTTAATGAACGAAAAGCAACGATTAGAGTTCGAAACTGAGCTGGAGTGTAATTTTGCAATTAGCGTTCCCAATGTTTCGCGTTTTCGTGTCAATGTTTTTCAGCAGCAACTGCATGTGGGGATGGTGATTCGTACGATTACCGCGGAAATTCCTAACTTCACCAAGTTACAACTTCCAACGTCTTTAAAAGACGTGATTATGGAAAAACGTGGTTTAGTATTGGTCGTTGGGGGTACCGGCTCGGGTAAATCTACGTCTTTGGCGGCCATGATTGATCATCGAAATGAAAACTCGGCAGGGCACATTATTACGGTTGAAGACCCAGTGGAATATGTTCACAAGCATAAGAAGTCGATGATTACTCATCGAGAAGTAGGTGTGGACTGTCACTCTTGGCACAATGCTTTGAAAAATACTTTGCGCCAAGCGCCCGATGTCATTTTAATTGGTGAGATTCGTGACACAGAGACTATGGAGCATGCCATAGCTTTTGCGGAAACAGGTCATTTATGCCTTGGGACACTGCATGCCAATAATGCAAATCAGGCTTTAGATCGAATTATTAACTTTTTCCCAGATGAACGTCGCAATCAACTTTTGATGGACTTATCCTCCAATATGAAGGCGATTATTTCACAGCGCTTGGTACGAACTGAAGATGGGCGTGGTCGCCGAGCAGCAGTAGAAATCATGCTTAATACACCCTTGATGTCAGACTTGATACTTAAAGGGAATTTCCACGAACTTAAAGAAGTGATGTCGAAGTCACGAGAGTTAGGCATGCAGACTTTTGATCAGGCTTTGTTTGATTTATACAATCAAGGTGCAATTGCTTATGAAGAGGCGCTACGAAATGCAGACTCGGTCAATGAATTACGTCTACAGATTAAATTAAAGAGTAGTCGTGCTAACCCACAGTTAAACTCATGTAGTGCTTTGTCTTTTGATCAAGCGGTTGCCGAAAAGGCCAAAGAAGCTGAAGAAGAGAAAGACGACGCTTAATTTTTGAGTCCGTATGTTCATTACTATGGGCATACGGACTGATGTTTTAAGCGGTTTTCTTTCTATTCGTAATAAAGGCATAGAAAAATAAACTTAAAACGGTTGTCAGTGCACAGAATAAATAGGTAAAGCTATAACCTTGCTTAGAAATGAGTACGCCCAACAATATAGAACCAAGTGCAATACCCAAGTCATACATGGTAAAGAATGTAGAGGTCGCATGGCCAATCCGATGCTTTTCCGCACCTTGAATAGCTAAAGTTTGTAGACAAGGCTGTGCAGAACCAAAGCCCATGCCAACGCATACTGCCGCAACCAATAAACCCGTCAGAGATTGAATCTGACTGAGAATCACAAGCCCTAAGCTAAATAATATAATCGCTGGGTAAATCACATAATTTGCCCCACGACGGTCATAAACTTTGCCTGTAATTGGGCGTAGACTCATCATGGAAATCGCAAAGACGATAAAAAACAAGCTCGCGTAGTTCAGTAGATGTTTAGACTCTGCATAAGTTGAAATGAACGACATGATACTGGCATAGGAAAAAGAAACCATCATGCCCATAATTGAAATATTCAAGGCATTAGTTTCAACAAAGTCATGGATACTGAGCTTGCGCTTCACGGCAGGTGTCAATTTTTGAGTGGTCTGCTGAATTGGGATAAAGAAGCAAAACAAGAAACCGAGACAGACACTAAACGCTAAAATTCCTGCGACCATTGGATAGGATACGGACTGGATCAGTGTTAAACCGAGGAATGGCCCAAGTACAATCCCTAGATTAATGGACATGACAAAATAGCCCATGCCTTCGCCTTTACGTTTTTCTGGAATAAATTCATTGACAATAGGTACGGCAACTGTGGTGACGATACTGAACCAAATGCCATGTAGAAAACGAATCAGTAACAACAGGTGTAAATTATCAGCAAACAAATAAGCCAAGGAAAACAAACAAAATAGGGCTTCCGCGATAAAAAGCGTTTTCTTATTTCCCAGTTTTTCAATAATGAGTCCGCTAAAAGGGCGAACTGCGATAGACGATGCCATGAACAAAGTCATGGCAAGGCTGCTTGTGCAAGGCTTCCACCCAAATCATTCAAAATATAGATTGGGAGGATTGAGGTCTGCGCAAAGTAAAAGATGAACAAAAACAGATTGTTCGCTAAACAAAGAATAAAAGACTTATTCCATAGCGAAGATGTATTAAGAGCAGACATGCAGAACCTTTGGTCCGAAGATGAGGCCACAGGGCGTGAGCTGTTGCTATTATTTTATGTAGAAGCTAGGTCACGGCTGTGAAATTAGAACAATCAAATTATAAGATAATGCACGTGAAAAGTATAATTATAGTAATAAATGCTGATATTTAAGCGATTTGAAAATAAAAATATTAAGTTAATTTATCAAAATAAGAGAATAATTGCAAAAAAATCAGTCCGCAGACTGATTTTTTGAGCCGTAAATATGAATACTAGGCTTATAGACCTGCTTCATAGGCTGTGCTTGAAAGGAGTTGTTCTACATCTGCGATATTGTCTGGTTTGATTTTATAAATCCAACCTTTGCCGTAGGGGTCATCATTGACGAAGTCAGGATCATCTTCCAGATTGGCATTGATTTCTACCACGGTGCCAGAAACCGGTGCATGAATATCAGAAGCCGTTTTTACAGATTCAACCACACCCGCTTGTTCGCCCGCAGTGATTTGTTGACCAACTTCTGGTGTTTCAACATAGACTAAATCGCCTAAAGCATCCTGTGCATGGTCTGAAATACCAGTTACAACAAGATCACCTTCAATACGCACCCATTCATGTGTACTCGCATACTTCAATTCTGAAGGATGATTCATGAATAACTCCTTAAAATACAAAAATCATTTTTCGCATGATTTATACATGCTTTTCTATCAAAACAAAAGATCTATAAATACGGATCTTTACGCCAATTACTCGGGCTGCGTCCACTCCAACGCTTAAAGGCTCGGCTGAAATTTGCCACATCACTATATCCCAGTTCATCCGCAATTTGCTCTAAGCTATAGTCTGTACGTGACAAAAGTGACGTGGCATGACGGTAACGCACTTCATCCACAATGGTGGAAAAAGATGTGCTTTCAGCAGCCAGTTGGCGTTTCAGTGTTCGATCAGACATGTGTAAGAGGTCAGCCACATGCTCGATGCTTAAATAGTGTTGTTCTGAGCGCGTTAAAATGTCACGTACACGCATCGATAATCTTCGGCGTTCGCCCATGGCTGATAGCTCAGCTTCACATTGATTAATGGCTATTTGGCTTGCAAGTGGGTCAGCATTGACCATTTTAAAACCTAGATAATGCTTATCAAAACTCAAAAGTAAATGTGGTTGATCAAAGCGAACACTATGGTTAGGTAGCTTTGCACGATAGCGATCAAAACCTTCTGGTTCTGGAAAATCGAAATCAATTTCCCCAGCCAAATTTTCAATGCCAGTGAGCGCCTTACTCATAGAAACAATACCAAAAATAATACTGATCGCAATATCGGTACGCAACGGTTCTATATCGACATCACAGCGTAATTGTAAAGTCGCTTTTTCGCCAAAGGTGGAAAAGAAAAGCTGCAAAAAAGGCATGCGCAGTTGAATAAAGCGGTTAGCAAGTACCAAGGCTTCGCCAATATCATGAGTTGTCATAATGGCATAGCCAATGAAGCCATGAATTGAAATACGCATTTGCGTGCCTAGATGGTAGCCAAGCGTGGGCTCACCAGTGAGACGGCTGGCCAACTTCACAAGTTCATTGGCAGTATGAACGGGTATGCGAAAGTCAGGCTCTGCGAGTTGTTCGCTCGTGAGTTGAAAAGGGGAAAATAGGGTCTCTGCGTTATAGCCCCAACGAGACACAACATCTAACAACAATAAGCCATAAACACCAGGAATTCCTTGATCTTGGCGAAGTGAAACTGTTTTCATGCGCGATCCATTGCATTTTTCTTTCTTTTCTGACTGAAGTTATATTGGCATGAATATTTCAAATTCATGGAGCATATTGTTGGACAATATGCTCCGAGCCTATATCAATTCAGTATTCTTTTCATTTCTGATTTAGTGGAACGATATTATAAATATCATAAATTTCTGAGCAAAAATATAAGACTCTCGATAAAAATCAAGGCTCAGCAAATGATGCTAAAAGTTAAGTAAAATCTTTTCAAAATCAGCATGCTAAAATCATTGATGATAATGATCTAAGCGTGCTGAGGACGGGAAGTAAAATTAGGCTTCTTTCTTTTTAATTGGATGTTGTTCCGTTAAAAATCCACCTGTTTGACGCTGCCAAAGGTGCGCATAGATACCATTTTTTTGAATCAGTTCTTCATGTGTCCCTTGTTCTGCAATACGACCTTCATCAAGCACAATCAAACGATCCATTTGAGCAATGGTTGAAAGACGGTGAGCAATCGCAATCACCGTTTTATCTTGCATTAAGTCATCAAGGCTAGATTGAATTGCAGCTTCAACTTCTGAGTCTAGGGCACTGGTGGCTTCATCTAAAATTAAGATTGGTGCATCTTTCAAGAACACACGAGCAATGGCGATACGCTGGCGTTGGCCACCTGAAAGTTTCACTCCACGCTCACCAACATAGGCTTCATAACCTGATTTACCACGTAAGTCAGTCAGCTGAGGAATAAACTCTTCGGCTTTGGCTTTACGTACAGCAGCATACATTTCTTCATCACTGGCATTGGGACGGCCATATTTAATATTTTCTGCAACACTACGGTGTAGCAGGGAGGTGTCTTGAGTCACTAAGGCAATATTACGACGTAAGCTGTCTTGGGTGACATCTTCGATATTCTGCCCATCAATTAAAATTTCACCCTGTTTCAATTGATAAAAATGTAGCAATAGTTGAATCAGTGTTGATTTCCCTGCACCAGAGCGACCTACGATCCCAATTTTTTCACCAGCTTGGATGCGTAGGTTTAAATTGTCGATGACATTTTTACTGTTGTACGCGAAAGTTACGTCTTTAAATTCAATCACGCCTTGTTTAACCTTAAGGTCTTTGGCATCAGGTTTGTCTTGAATGGTGATCGAACGACCGAGAGTTTTCATGCCATCTTGAATGGTGCCGACACTTTCAAAAAGTGCTGAGGTTTGCCACATGATAAATTCAGCAATACTGCTCAGTTTTAAAATCATAGCCGTTGCAGCAGCAATAACACCAAGTTCAACTCGCCCGTTCATCCATAACCAAACTGCAGTGCCCAGTACACCAGCATAAAGCACTATGTTTAAAAACAGAATGCTGATTTCATACTTAGCACCCAAACGCATTTGTTTATAAACGGTGACCATGAACTCTTGCATCGAGGCTTTGGCATATAAGCTTTCACGTCCTGCATGGGCAAAAAGCTTCACTGTTTGAATATTGGTATAAGCATCGGTAACACGGCCAGTCATCACAGCTCTGGCATCAGCTTGTTCATTTGAAACTTTGCTCAAAAGTGGAATGAAGTAATATGCTGCGCAGATAAACAACGCCAACCAGACCAGTAAAGGCAATATTAGGAGTGGGGAAATAGCGGCAAGCACCAAATTGACCGTGACAAAATAAATCAGCACATAAGCCAACATGTCACCCAAAATAACCCAGAACTCACGTATCGCCAGTGCGGTTTGCATGACTTTTGCGGAGAGGCGTCCTGCAAAGTCATTGTGAAAAAAGTCGAGACTTTGCTTCAGCAGTAAATTATGAAAGCGCCAGCGAAGACGCATCGGAAAAGTGCTAAATAATATTTGATGTTTAATAATCGACTGTAAACTGGCAAATAAAATATTGGCCAATAAAATACAGAATAACAGGACTAAATTTGAACCATGTTCTGCTAAAAATGTTTCTGGCTGGCTTTTACTGAGCCAGTTTACTAAGTCACCAATTTTGGCATAAAACAAGGCTTCAAAGCTAGCAGCACCAGCCGTGAATAAAATCAAAATCAACAAATAGCCACGTACACCTTTAGCGGCCTGCCATACAAACGGAAAGAACGTGGTCGGTAAAGGTTGGTTTAAACCTTCTTCTGGATAGGGATCAACACGTTTTTCAAACCATTTGAACATGAATAAAACCTTCTAAAAATAAGTCATTTATGAGGTAATGACTTGTTTTATAAATAAGTAGAATTTGAAAATTTTAGCATGAAAAGACCATAGTGGTCTGTGTAAATTGAGAGAGACTAAACATTGTTGTAGCAGTATTGATAGCAAGAAATGTAGATGAATAGATATAAAAGTCTGATATAGAGAAGAGTGATAAAAGGGAATCCAAGCAAATGAATCCCCCAAGATGCTTAAAGCATTAGTTTGCTTGAGTTTCTGATGTCGCAACCGCATCAGATGCAGCAGCTTCTGAAGCAGGTGTTGCATTTTCAGTTGCAACAGCAGCTTGAGTGGTTTCTACAGCTTGAGTTTCTGCTGCAAAAGAAGATGTCGCTGCTACAGCTAAAAGGGCAGCACATAAAGATTTATTTAAAGTATTCATTTTAGAAAGTCTTACAAAGTGAAAAGGAGTGGCTAATTTAATGAAGAGAAAAGGTTGATATTGTGATATTGCAGTATGTTTCATGTAAATAATCACATAATTAACTTACATAATACACAACGTAAATAACACAGTTGTTGAGAAACTAATGTTATGTATTTTTATAATTTTTATTCTATAGTTGGTAATTTAGAACGTATATTAAAATGCCTATTCTACGTTTTTAAGACCTTGATATGCTAAAACTAGAGCGGTTTTAGCATACCAAAGTGAAAAAATTACGGGTTTGACATTGCGATTTGCATGTCATATCCCGATGGTGCTTGATAAATTTTGAGACCAAATTCGGGAAGAATGGCAATTAAATGATCGAAAATATCCGACTGAATCGCTTCATAATCTTTCCATGCAATTTGATTGCTAAATGCATAAATTTCCAGTGGCAAGCCTTTTTCAGTCGGTTGTAACTGACGTACGATTAAAGATTGGTGTTTTGAAATGTTCGGATGCTGATTAAGGTACAGCTCAACATACGCACGGAAGGTCCCGATATTGGTTAAACGTCGCTGATTACAAGGAGATGTATTGCTCAATTTCTGATTAAACTCAACCAGCTCTGTACTTTTGTGATCCAGATATTGGTCTAATAATAAGAACTCTTTAAGTTTGCTTTGTTCTGCTTCAGACATAAAGTGAACGCTACTTTGATCAATATAAAGTGAGCGTTTGATACGACGTACGCCTGCCTGTGACATACCACGCCAGTTTTTAAAAGTATCAGTGACCAATTTGTTGGTTGGAATCGTGGTAAAGGTTTTATCAAAGTTTTGTACGGTGATGGTATGTAATGACATATCAATGACATCACCATCTGCATTCAGGGATGGCATTTCAATCCAATCTCCAATACGGACCATGTCATAGGATGAAATCTGAACAGAAGCCACCAAAGACAAAATGGTGTTTTGGAAGACCAACATCAGCACTGCCGCCATAGCACCGAAGCCCGCCAGCAAGGTGAAGACATCTTTTTTCAAGAAGGTGCCTAAGATCATCAAACCACAAACGATGAAAATAATCAGTTTGATCAGCTGTAAATAGCCTTTGATGGGCTTATTTCTAGACTTTGGATTACGTTGATAAACCAAATTGAAGATATTCAGTAATTCACCAATCGCGAGCGCAATGGTTAAGAAAATAAAGGCCTGTGCCGCCATTTGGACAAAGCTGACCATTTTCGCAGACAGGTGAGGAACGGTAACGATACCATTCATAATGACGATTGCTGGGACTATGTTCGCAATTCGACGAATCACACTATGCTGCGACATGATGTCGTGATTGGCAAATTTTAGCTTAGTGATGAGATGCCGAATACCACGAACGACAACATGCTTGGCAATAATATACGCCAGTATAGTCACTAGAATGAGTATGCAGAATCCTGTCAACATTTCGATCCAAGGATACTGGTCTGACCAGTCTTTTAAACTCTGTATAAAATGAAAATTATCCAAAATGCGATCTTCTTATGATTAAAACACTGTAAATAGTGTAATCAGCTATACGAATTAAGCAAATTGTGTCACTAAGTTTATACATGTTTTCAACGACTTGTTTATTTACTCTCGTAGATTTGTTTTTTAAATCGATATTTGAATGTCATGAAGCATAAATTGTTGATGGTCGGGATATGTCAGAGCAGTGGAATGGTAAATTAGTTTTATAATGAACTAGGAAACAACGAAGCTTCCAATATGGAAGCTTCTGATGGTTCAAATTACCACATGAGATCATCAGGGATCACGTATGCAGCGTATGGATCTTCCTCATCTGTGACTGCTTCATTTTTCTCTGAGGTATTTACGATAATAAAGCCTTCAAGTTTGGCATTAATACGATCAGCTAAAGCTTTAGGTAAGAAGGCATAACTTTCATGATCACGTGCAATCACGAGGCTACCAGCCACCAAGGCATTATAAATTTGTTGATTGATATATTGTTTTTTGATTTTGCCATCGTCAATAAACTGATAGGCCACGTCACCATCGGTATCCCGGATTTTATGCTGCGTGATCATTTGAATGATCGTCGCTTTGAGCTCTTTTTCTTGCAATATCGCTTTCTTCTCAAGTTCAATAGCTTGATCTTTGGCCTGTTTTTGCTGTTTGTCTTGTGCAATTTTTGCCTTGATCTCAGCTTCACTGCTTTGACCTGTTCTTTGCTCATGCACTGCTTGTTTAGAAAGTTTTTTGGCCTTTTTGTTGTCAACTAAACCGGCTTTGAGTAACTGAGCCTGTAATGCATTTTTTACCATAGCGAATTCCACAACTGCGTTTAAAAACGACGATAACGAAAGTAAATGATCCAATATACAACACTAAGGATCAAGCTTAATGCTGTTGGAACTAAAAAAGAATTGAGTTTTAAATAGGGATACATCCAACTTGCACAGAGTCCGCCGATCAAAAAGCCACTTAAAATCAAAAGATGTAAAACTACGCGTCGACGCTCAACCACGAGTCCGCGCACACGATAACCAAGCGCTAAGCCGAGATCGGTAAGAACACCCGATAAATGTGTGGTGCGGATGATAGTGCCTTTATAATGGCTCACCATGGCATTTTGCACACCCATTGCGACGCAGGCCCAGAGTAAAGCATAGCGTGGAAAATAAGGCAGAAAGAACCAACACAGAAAAATAAAAAAAGCCACTAAAGTGAGTGGTACGCCATAGCGGCGTCCCAATCGAAAGTGACTATTTCCCAGAATTACACCGCTATAAAATGAACCGATGACATAGCAGACAGTTACTAATAGCAAATATAAAATGCTTTCGGGTTGCCAATGTACAAGTGACATCGCCAAAACACTTACATTACCAGTCATATGGGAAACAGACTGGTGTAAAACAGTCACCAGTCCTAAGACATTAATCATTCCTGCATTTACTGCAAGAAAGAATGCCCCCAGTTGAATCCAAAGTGGTAAGTGTTGAAATGGCATAACTTCAAAAAAGAAATAATATACTGATTGTACAATATATTATTTTGAAGCGCGGTCAACTGCTGCAGTAAATAATACGTCAGTTGATGAGTTCAACGCGGTTTCAGTAGAGTCTTGTAGTACGCTAATCACCATACCAATTGCAACCACTTGCATTGAAATATCAGATGAAATACCAAACAGTCCACACGCAACAGGGATCAACAGCAAAGAACCACCTGCAACACCAGAAGCACCACAAGCTGAAACTGTTGCAAGCACAGATAAAATCATCATGGTGGTAAAGTCAACATTAAGACCTAGTGTATTGACTGCTGCCAGTGTAAGCACCGTAATCGTCACTGAGGCGCCGGCCATGTTAATGGTCGCACCGAGTGGAATGGCTACACCCGCTGTAGATTCAGCAACACCCAAACGTTTTGCAAGATCTAAGTTCACAGGAATGTTCGCAGCAGAACTACGCGTGAAGAAAGCAGTGATACCACTTTCACGTAAACATTGAAATACCAATGGATACGGATTGCTACGTGTTACCACAGCAACCATAAGTGGGTTGATGACTAAGGCAACGAAAGCCATTGTACCGAGTAAGACTGCCAATAAATGTGCATAGCTTGCTAATGTACTTAAACCTGTTTCTGCAAACGTTACTGCTACTAGACCGAAAATACCAATAGGCGCAAAGTTAATCACCAAACGAATCACGCTATTTACTGCGTGTGCAGTATCATTGAGTAAGTCTTTGGTTGAGTCTTTTGCATGACGAAACGCAGCACCTAAGGCTACAGCCCATGCTAAAATACCAATGAAGTTTGCTTCACTAATGGCTGTTACAGGGTTAGCAATAAAGCTAAGGAGTAGGTTCTTAAAGATTTCAATCAAGCTACTTGGCGGTTGTAAGTCAGTATTTGCAGGTAAGTTTAAGAACAAAGTACTTGGGAAAGCGATGCTGACTGCAACTGCTGCAAAAGCCGCTAGTAACATACCCACAGCATACATGATGATGATAGGACGCAGATTCGCACTATGACCCACTTTAAAGTTTGCAATAGAAGCAAGAACCAAGACAAATACAAGTACAGGCGCGACAGATTTTAACGCTTTAATAAATAAGTCGCCTAGCAGGCTCAAATAAGGAGCAACACCCGGGAAAACGAGGGCTACACCAATACCCAAAATAATGGCAATGATAATTCGAGTAACTAGACTCATTCGCGCTAAAACAGAAAACATAGAGGCGCCTTGTTGAAATTACGAGGACAAAATACGGATTTTAAGTGCGCCATTTTATACCTAATTTGCTAACTGACTGAAAAATATTTAGATATAAAAATTAAGTTATTGTAATTCCAGTTTTTATTATTCATTTTAATTCATTAAAATGACATATTTAACGGATTTTTATCATAAATGCCTGCTTGATATTTCTCACTAAATAGAAAAAGTGCAAGCAGACATTCGGTCTCTTATGAAGTTTTAAGCAGCTGAGGTGAAAGGGTCTGAATGGCTTGATAGTGAGTTAAAAAGACATTCCCACTCAAATGTTTCAATAGTTTTGAGCTTTGCAGTCGATCCATCACAGGGCCTTTAACTTCGGACAAATGCAGTTGAATATTTTGCTTGGCCAATTCTAGATTAATATCTTCCAGCATTTCTAAAGCACTCAAGTCGATACTACTCACACTGGAGCAATTAATCACGACATGAGCTAACTCAGGTTGTTGGCTCACAGCATTGATCAGCTCGCCTTTCAATATATTGGCATTTAAGAAGGTTAGGCTTTCATCTATACGCATTGACAATACTTGTGCCGTTGTTTGAACTTGATGGCGTTCAACATTGCGAAAATGTTGCGTCCCCTCGACCAAGCCAATCACAGCGATATGTGGCCGGCTAATCCGCCAAAGCAACAAAATAAAGGTCGAAACCATGCCAATGATCAGGCCGGTTGAAATATCGATACAGACAACACCAAAAAAGGTAATCCACATCGCGATACCATCTGCTTTGGAATACTTCCATGCTTCGATGAAGGGTTTAAAGTCCACAAGTTTCCATATGGAGACGATAATCGTTGCAGCCAAAATAGCTAAAGGAAGGTCCTGAAAGAAACCTGTAAAGTATAAGCTCACTACAATAATCAACAGCGAAGAGAGCACACCCGCCATAGGGGTCTGAGCGCCTGCATCTGCATTAACGACAGTACGAGAAAGGCTGCCTGTTACAGGAAAGGCCGAACTGAAACCTGCACTGATATTGGCTAACCCCAAAGCGATAAGTTCTTGGTTGCTGTTGAGTTGGCTTCGTTTTTGTAAAGCAGTGGCTTGAGCAATGGAAAGTGATTCAACAAAACTGATCATCGCGACCATGGTTGCACCTGGCAAAAGTTGCAGAACTAAAGTCCAGTTCCAATACGGCATATCGAGTGGAGGCATACCAGATGGAATGATTCCGACCGTTTTGATTCCAAGCGTTTGCAGTTGGAAAAAATAGACCAAGGCAATTGAGGCAACCACTAAAAATAAGGGAATGGTACGCGAAAGTAATACGGTCGATCCGAACCAACCTTTTAAGGCATTAGTATTCAGTAACTTTGGTGCATAAATTAAAAATACGATTGCACACAGTCCAAACAACAGCGTACCTATGTGAGTTAAACTGATGTATTGCCAAACACTTACCACAAACTCGGGGATATTATTGGCTTTTAAAGGCAGATCGACAATAAACTTCAACTGACCCAACGCAATCAGCAAAGCAGACGCAATAATGAAACTTTGGATGACGGGGTGGCTAATCAGTTGAATGAGGAAACCAAAGCGAAATAACCCCAACAGCAGGGAAATGATACCGACCATTAGTGCTAATAAACATGCCGATTGTATATAAACAGGTGAACCAACCTCAAACATCGAGTTCAAAGTTGCAAAGGTCATCATCGAAATGATGGCAACAGGGCCAATAGAAAGTGTAGGGCTGCCGCCAACGCTGGCATAAATAATCATTGGGATAATGCTGGCATAGAGCCCAGTGATTGGTGGTAAGCCTGCCAACATGGCATAGGCCATGCCTTGAGGAACCAACATGGCAATGACGATAAAAGATGCAAGTAAATCTGACTTAAACGTAGGCGTGTCATAGTTCTTGAGCCATTGCCATGCGGGTAGATAATGGCTTAGACGACGGTTCCAATCAGACATAAAAAAATCTAAATCACAAATTTAGATATATTATGCATAAAAAATGCTAAGAAGTCTTAGCATTCGTTTTCATAGCACAGAAAATATAGAAGTGATTTGGTTTAGAGACGTGGTTTTGGGCAGTACAAGCTATACAAAGTATTTAAAACTTCAATCATGCGTTCATCTTTAATGGAATAGTAAATTTGCTTACCATCACGGCGCGTATTTACCACATCACTTTTACGTAGCATCATTAATTGTTGCGAAAGAGTCGGCTGTTTGATGTCGGTAATTTCTTCAATTTGAGAAACATTAAGTTCTTGTTGCGACAAATGACACAAAATTAATAAACGATCAGTATTGGCTAGAGATTTTAAAATACTCACAACAACTTCAGCAGAGTCGCGCATAGACGTTATTTCAAGTCCTGTGTTCATTTAAAACCTACTCATAAAACAAAAACAACTGTACACTTAGTATAAAACCAAGCCGTTCATAATGCTGTGTTTTCAAGTCCAATATGCATGGCTTTTAGTGAAATGAAATATTAGTTTAAGTTATATATACTTTATTTTTACATCAAAATTAGTTATCCGAGAATCAACTTAAGTTCCAGATATTTATATAAATTAAGCAAAAAAATGAATTAAATATAGTTTTCTTTATGAGTATTTATAATAAGCTTTGAATATTTTATCATATAGTGTTTTTTAAAATCATAATTGCACAGCTATTTTAAGATAGCATTATAAAAATAAAAAATATATACATTTATTAAAGGCATAATTGTTGCTGAATAATATTTTTGAACAAAAAGCAAACTTTGAGATGAGTGTATAAATTTTTCCACCCCATATAGAAGATGTTGATTATGCGGTTTTAGCATCTGGCTTTTTGGGGAAATGGCTGTTTTTTTCAAGTAAAAACATGGGGAAACTCATGCTTTTTCTGTTTAAGTGATTTATTTATCAAATAAAAACATAAGCTCGACCAAATGTCAGTTTGCATTTAAAAATCAGGGTATGATAATGAGTGGATCATTAAAAACAACATAGGAAACATTGGTATGAGTACTGACTCAGCTTTTCCAACGCCTAATAATTTAGGGATAGCGGTTTATAGTAATAATGCAGAAGCGATTGGTAACACACCATTGGTTCGTATTAACCGAATTATACAAAGTCCAGCCACCGTTTTAGCCAAAGTTGAAAGCCGTAACCCTGCATTTTCAGTAAAATGTCGTATTGGGGCTGCGCTCATTTCGGATGCGGAAGCACGCGGTGTGCTGAAAGCGGGAATGCACATTGTCGAACCAACCAGTGGCAATACAGGCATTGCTTTGGCATTCGTTGCTGCTGCAAAAGGTTATGCGTTAACTCTAACTATGCCATCAAGCATGAGTATCGAACGTCGTAAAGTGATGAAAGCTTTGGGCGCGAACTTGGTTCTTACCGACCCTGCAAAAGGCATGCGTGGTGCGGTAGAAGAAGCACAGCGTTTGTTGGATGAAAATCCAGAAACGTATTTTTTGCCACAACAGTTTGAAAACCCAGCAAACCCAGCTATTCATGAAGCAACGACTGGCCCAGAAATTTGGGAAGCAACAGGCGGTAAAGTTGATATTTTAGTTGCAGGTGTTGGGACGGGTGGTACGATTTCAGGGATTTCAAGTTATTTTGAAAAAGTAAAAAAACAAGCCCTATACTCAGTTGCGGTAGAACCTGCTGAGTCGCCGATTATTGGTCAAACCAAACGTGGTGAAGCTTTGACGCCTGGACCACATAAGATTCAGGGCATTGGCGCTAACTTTATTCCTAAAAACTTAGACCTCGACTTGGTCGATGAAGTGATGCCAATTGATGCTGCAACAGCAATTGATTGGGCACGTAAAACAGCAAGTCAAGAGGGTATTTTGGTGGGTATTTCAAGTGGTGCAGCGATGGCAGCAGCAGCTGAACTTGCTGCACGCCCTGAAAATGCAGGTAAAACCATTGTGGTGATTTTACCTGATGGTGGTGAACGTTATTTATCTTCAGTTTTGTTTGAAGATATTTCCGCAGACTAATTAAATATATGAAAAAAAGCTAAACATAAAATGTTTAGCTTTTTTATACCGTTTAGAAGTTTAAAGGGCTGCGTGTGAAATTTTATCAGGTGTCATGAGGGCTTGGTTGACATACAGTTTAATCAGACGCTCACGTGAACCGATTGATTTTTGATAATGCGTTGAATTGAGTAACAATGACGCACCGTAGGTCACTGTCCATACATAAGATAAATAGTCACGAATGGACATTGCACTGTCTAAAGACTTTAAATAATCCGAAGTCATGTCTTTAATTTCGATAATACGTTGCTCACGTATTTGATAGAGCTTCTCAAAAAGTTCTTTGAGTTTACGTTCGTTATTAGTTAAACGTTCTTCAATAACGTGCAGTAAAATCGTACGGTTCGAGTTCAACATATTATAAAGCATGTATTCGGAAACATACGTTTTAATATCGTTGTTATGCTTTTGAGAAATTTCTAGCAGGCGAGTTTCATTCAAGATAATCAGCTCTAAATAAAGTTGATTTTTACTTTTGAAATGCTTGTAGATTGTACCCTTCGCAATATCGAGTTCCGTTGCTAATTCGCTTAAGGTGATGTCTTGATTATTGTCTAATAATAAAGTCTCAGCCATGGCTAAAATTTTCTCTTTGCGTAATAGAAAATTTTGTTGGCGTACTGAAGTCATTGGCTTATTCCAGTGTATTCCATGAGAACTATAGAGAGGCTATTGAACTTGGTTGAAAATGAAAATGCAACTAAGGTCTTGGATATTACTACAATCGTTTTAAAAATATCCACTTGTTCAACAATAGAAATAAATACATGTGCATTTTCGCATTTCGTTGTCAATAAATTTGATCTCTAGAGATCAAATTTGGGCCATTGCATTCCTTTTTCGTGATTTTTACACTATTGTCAGTATAGCCACTGTGTTCTTAGAGACGAGAACCTTTAGTGCTCAAGCCTCGAATGCAGTGCGGGTTGATAAATAGATCATCTGTCGTATGGATCGATGTCTTATTCACGTGTGTTTATTTTAATGTCTTTATAGATGACTCGCTTTGAGACGGTAGCACTATGAAAAACATTAAAATAAGATCTGAAACGATTAACCCTTTTGTAATATGAAAAAATAAATAGGGAATGTTTTTAAGCCTTTTAATTGGGCTAAAAGCAAATAAACTGCAAAAAAGGATGAAATAGAAAATGATTGTTATTGTAGACGGTGTACGTACAGCAATGGGTGGTTTTCAAGGTTCACTGTCGAGCTGTACCGCGCCTGAACTTGGTGCGGTGACAATTAAAGAAGTGTTAAACCGTTCTGGCTTACAGCCGACCGATGTGGATGAAGTGATCTTTGGTTGTGTACTTCCAGCAGGTTTAAAACAAGGCCCTGCACGTCAAGCAATGCGTATGGCAGGTCTACCTGACTCAACGGGTGCAACAACCATCAATAAAATTTGTGGCTCTGGTATGAAAGCCGTCATGCAAGCGGCTGATGCGATTAAAGCGGGTTCAGCTGAGATTGTGGTGGCGGGTGGTATGGAGTCGATGTCAAATGCGCCGTACTTACTTGAAAAAGCACGCGCGGGTTACCGTATGGGACATGGTAAAACCACCGATCACATGTTCCAAGAAGGTTTAGAAGACGCTGAAACAGGTCTGTCGATGGGTGTACTTGCTCAAGAAATGGCAGATAAAAAAGGCTATACCCGTGAGCAGCAGGATCAGTATGCCATTGGCTCTTTAAATAAAGCCGTTGCTGCGATTCAAGGTGGTTTTTTTAAAGATGAAATCGTGCCTGTGACGGTGAGTAGCCGTAAAGGCGATGTTGTGGTTGATCAGGATGAACAACCGCTCAATGCCAAAGTGGATAAAATTCCAACTTTACGTCCGGCATTTAAAAAAGATGGCACGATTACTGCGGCAAATTCGAGTTCTATTTCGGATGGTGCTTCGGCATTGGTTGTAACTTCATCCGAAGTGGCTGACGCACGTGGTCTTAAGCCATTGGCAAAAGTTGTGGCTTATGCAAGCAACTCTCAGCATCCATCTGAGTTCACCATTGCCCCTGTAGGTGCCATTGAGAAAGTTTTAGCCAAAGCAGGCTGGTCTGCGGGTGATGTAGATCTGTGGGAAGTCAATGAAGCATTTGCGATGGTCACAATGCTTGCAATTGATGGTTTTCATTTAGACCCTGCAAAAGTCAATGTGAATGGTGGCGCTTGTGCACTTGGTCATCCATTGGGTTCATCTGGTTCACGTATTATCGTGACTTTACTGCATGCTTTGAAACGTACTGGTGGGAAAAAAGGCGTAGCTGCTTTATGTATCGGTGGTGGTGAGGCGACTGCTATTGCCGTCGAGCTGCTGGACTAAAGCTGTAATATCGTTAGCTGTGCCTGTGAAGAAAATATTTTAAATATCTATAATGTGGCATGGTTGATTTCATCAAAGGTTCGATTGATTCGGGCCTTTTTTGTTATGTAAAATACATGCAGATCATGCGACATAAATTTTCAGGGAAAGCATCGATTGTTCAGTACAGCTAAAGGTATAATTAATGTGCTTTTATTGCTGAAATGTCTGATATTAGACCTAGATGCTTGTAAAAGTAAGTTTTGAGCATTGGATCATCGCTATAATGGGTAGATGATGGATCGTCTACCATCACATGCATATAAGGAACATTTTTTTCGTGTTTGAACTGGACTGTAAATTACTCAGTATCTTTTTTTACGTTTATAAGTTTAAAAGTGTGTCACTGGCGGCTGATCATTTAGAAATGAGTCAACCGACGGTGAGTAACATTCTGAATAAAATTCGCCAACATTATAATGATCCGCTATTTTTGCGGATTGGCAATGAAATGGTGCCAACTGAGCTGTCGAAACAGTTATTTCCATTGGTCAGTGAGGCTTTAAACAAGGTTGAAATCATCAATAACTTCACGATTGATTTTGACCAAGCCACTTCGCAGCAACAGTTTAGTTTGGCCATGACCGATGTTTCGCATTTGGTGTTATTGCCGAAAATTTCACAATACTTAAAGAAACATGCGCCGCATATTCGTTTGAATATCCGTCCGATCACCTCTGAAACCAGTTATCAAATGGCAAATGGTGAGATTGATTTGGCGCTGGGTTTTTTACCACAATTAGAAAATGGCTTTTATCAACAGCAACTGTTCGAGCAGTATTATGTGGTGATTGCCGCCAAAGATCATCCGCGTTTGACAGGTGACAGTATCAGCACAGCACAGTACTTGGCTGAGTCACATATCGATATTGATGCGGGCATGGGACATTACCATATTGAAAACGAACTACTTAATTTAGAACTAAAACGTGACATTTTAATGCGTTTACCGAGCTATTTAGGCGTCGGCTTGGTGGTACAAGAAACCGATGCAATTGCGACAGTCCCGTATTATTTAAGTGAAGTGCTGCTTTCACGTGGCAATTTAAAGATCTTCAATGCGCCAATTGCCTTCCCAAGTTATGGGGTGAAACAGTATTGGCATATGTCTTGTCATCACAAAACCAGTCATCAGTGGCTGCGTCACATGTTTCATGAAATTTTAATGAAGTAATTCTTAAAATTTGATGCTTTTTAGTGCGCATAGCGAAAATATGCGTGCTTAAAATCTAAAGTGCCCATTTATTGCTCATAAATAGTATTACGAAGTTTAAAAATCGTAATACTGAATTGGCACAGCCTTTGCATCGTCTAATCTGAAAGAGTGATCTAGGGTTCCGATACATATCTATTTTATGTATGTCTGCGACCGAGAGTTCACGGTTCGAAAGAACTACACGGAGGGATAAAAGCCCGGGAGGTAAACAGTTACGATTTAGGCAGAAGCGCATGAGCACAATAACTTATCACGACGATAAAGCACTATGGACTGAACTTTTACCGGGTGGGCATCACTGGTCTGGACGTATTCAACGCGGCACAGTCTTACAGTTTAAAGCCTTGGGGGCACAAGCCAACGTTTCTCTTTTCTGTGTCAACAGCGAAGATAAGCTCGAACGTTTTAATATGCCAGATAGCCTAAAGGCACAACATACGGCATTTCTAAGTACAGGGCATGTGTTGTATTCGGACTTAGGTCGGGTTATGGCTTCAATTGTTCATGATGATCATGGTTGGAATGATGCCTTATGTGGTCCGAGTCGCACAGAACAGATCCAAAAACAATTCGGCACTCAAACTTTTCAAGATACGCGAAATGAGATGTTTCGAAGTGGACGCGACAGCCTGTTACTTGAAATGACCAAGTTCTCATTAGGTCAAGCCGACCTGTCAGCTACGGTCAACCTATTCTCTAAAGTTCGCCCTGATGATGCAGGCAACTTATCTTATATCGATGTCGATAATACCCATCAAACTATTGAACTGCGTTTTGAGATGGACTGTCTGGTGTTCTTATCTGCTGCGCCACATGGTTTTAGTCAAGCAACAAAGTATCAACCTGCCGATATTCAAATGCGCTTATTCAAAGCCTCCGCTTTAGCAGTACACGATGTCTGTCGTGATTCATGCCCACAAAACCAACGCGGTTTTCAAAACAACGCGCGTTATTACGCATTTGATGCTGTTTAAGCCCAAGGAGAGTACGCATGACCATTTTACAAGCATTTGATCAAGCTGTTTTAAATGAAGTCTGTCCAGCGGGTGAGGCATGGATGTGTGAAGTCCAGAAAGGGCAGTATTTCCGCATTATTGACCTCGAAGGCAACCAAGCAGTCGATACTTTATTGATTTCTGTGAGCAATCCTGAAGAACGTTACAGCGCAACCGATACTTTAGCCATTAACCAGCAGATTTATCTTGAAAAAGGCACAGCTCTATATACCAACTATGGCAACAAAATCGCCACGATCCATGATGATAACTGTGGTCGCCATGACACCTTGGGCGGTGCTTGTTCATGTGAAAGTAACACCGTACGTTATGCACACGACACATTTCCGATGCACAGTTGCCGTAATAACTTTATGACAGCTTTAGCTTTGCACCCAATCGCGAAAAAGCATGGACTAAATGTTCGTCATATTGGGCCGAATATTAACTTCTTTATGAATGTACCCGTGAGCAGTGATGGGCATCTCAAGTTTGACGATGGAATATCGGCGCCGGGTAAATATGTTGAAATTCAAGCAGAGATGGATCTCATCGTGCTGATTTCTAACTGCCCACAGCTGAACAACCCCTGTAATGCCTATAACCCGACTAAAATTCAACTGATTGTACGTGAAGGCAAGGAGTAATCAGCATGTTTAAAAAAGTTCTCATTGCTAACCGTGGTGCAATTGCCTGCCGAGTAATTCGTACATTAAAGAATTTAGGCATTCAGTCTGTTGCGGTGTATTCAGAAGCAGACCGTGATTCCTTACATGTGACTTTGGCTGATGAAGCTGTATTTATTGGTGATAGTCCAGCCAGTCAAAGTTATTTAAATATTGAAAAAATTTTACAGGTCGCGAAAGAAGCAGGTGCTGAAGCCATTCATCCGGGCTATGGTTTCCTGTCTGAAAATGCGGAGTTTTGTGATTTGTGTGAGTTACAGGGCATTGTGTTTTTAGGGCCAAATTCTGCGCAAATACGTAGTTTTGGCTTAAAGCATACTGCACGTGAACTTGCAATTCAGGCGAACGTGCCATTGTTACCGGGTAGCCAACTTTTAGCAGATGAAGCGGAAGCACTGATCGAAGCAAAGCGTATCGGTTATCCCGTGATGCTGAAAAGTACCGCAGGTGGCGGTGGTATAGGTATGCGTTTGGTGTGGAACGAAGCAGAGCTTAAAGATGCTTATGCAACGGTATCTTATTTGGCCCAAGCTAACTTTAAAGATGCAGGCTTGTATTTAGAAAAGTTTGTGGAAAATGCGCGTCATATTGAAGTCCAAATTTTTGGTGATGGCCAAGGTTTGGTTTTGGCTTTGGGAGAGCGGGACTGTTCAGTACAGCGCCGTAACCAGAAAGTAATCGAGGAGACCCCAGCACCGCATTTAAATGATGAACAACGTGATTATATTCAAGGTGTTGCGATTCAATTGATGCAGTCAGTGAATTATCGTTCGGCAGGTACGGTTGAATTTGTGATGGATACTGACACCCAGCAATTCTATTTCTTAGAGGTGAATACACGTCTACAAGTTGAACATGGCGTGACTGAACAAGTGTTTGGTGTAGACCTTGTGGAATGGATGGTCACTTTAGGTAGCGGTGACTGGACTGCGCCAACAGATACACTTGCACCTAAAGGCCATTCGATCCAAGTCCGTTTATATGCTGAAGATCCAATTAAGAACTTTCAACCCAGTGCTGGCTTACTGACTTATGTCGACTTTGACCCGCAGGCCCGCAATGAAACATGGGTAGAAACAGGTTCAAACGTGTCTTCCTTTTATGATCCAATGATTGCAAAAATCATTGTGACCCGCGAAAACCGAGAAAGTGCAATTAAAGCCATGAGCGATACTTTGGCAAACACCTCAGTGGCAGGAATTGAAACCAACCTTGAGTATTTACAAAACATTATTGACTGTGAAGTGTTTAAAGCAGGGACACAGACTACACGTTTCTTGAATACATTTGAGTGGAAAACCCAAAAAATTGAGGTGTTACAGTCCGGTATTCAAACGTCAATACAAGACGTCACAGGTCGTTTGGGTTACTGGGATGTTGGTGTTCCACCATCAGGTGCGATTGATCCTTTATCTTTAAATGTAGCCAATCAACTATTGGGGAATCCATTTAATACCGCAGGGCTAGAATGTACATTACAAGGCCCAACTTTAAAGTTTCACTGTGATAGCCAAATCGTGCTTACGGGTGGCGACATGCTTGCGACATTGGATGGTGTCGACGTTGCCATGTGGCAGACCCTCAATGTTAAAAAAGGGCAAATTCTTAAAACAGGTAAAATCACAACAGGTTGTCGAAGTTATATTGGCATTAAAGGCGGATTTAATGTACCTGCCTACTTAGGCTCACAAGCAACTTTTACTTTAGGTCAGTTTGGTGGTCATGCAGGACGCAATTTACTCATTGGAGATATGTTGCCTATTACGGCTTATAGCTCGGTAGAAACTGTTGCACTCAGTGCAGCACAGGTGCCGAGCTTTAGCCAGACTTGGGACATTGCCGTGATGTATGGACCGCATGGAGCGCCCGACTTTTTCACCAAACGCGATATTGAGCGCTTCTTTGAGCAAGAATTTGAAATTCACTTTAACTCAAGTCGTACAGGCATTCGTTTAGTCGGTGAAAAACCTGAATGGGCACGTACCGATGGTGGTGAGGCAGGGCTGCATCCTTCGAATATTCATGATAATGCTTATGCCATTGGCGCGATTGACTTCACTGGAGATATGCCAATTATTTTAGGACCCGATGGTCCGAGCTTGGGCGGTTTCGTTTGCCCAGCGGTGGTGGTTAGCTCAGAACTATGGAAAATTGGTCAGCTTAAAGCGGGCGATAAAGTTAAATTTATCCCAATTTCTTATGATCAAGCACAAGTATTAAATCAAAAATATAGCGCAGCGTTAACCGCAGATACGACTGAAAATGTAGAATTTTCTCCAAGCTTTCATGCTGAAATGGAGACCTTATCAGATGCCGTTTTAGCGACATTAAAAGGTGAGAACGCTAGACCTGATGTGACTTATCGTCCTGCAGGTAATAGTTATCTGTTGGTTGAATATGGAGAGTTGGTTTTAGATCTCAATTTACGCTTCCGTATTCATGCTTTAATGCAATGGGTTAAAAACCAAAGTATAGAAGGGATTATAGACTTAACACCGGGTATTCGTTCGCTGCAAATTCATTTTGATTCATTGGTGCTAGATCAAAAACATTTATTATGCCTTTTACAGCAAGCAGAAAGTGAATTGCCTGATGTGACAGCAATGGAAGTGCCTTCGCGCACAGTTTATTTGCCTTTGGCTTGGGAGGACTCACAAACTCAGTTGGCGACTGAACGTTATATGCAAACAGTACGTCCAGATGCGCCGTGGTGTCCTGACAATGTAGAGTTTATTCGTCGTATCAATGGTCTAGACTCAAAGCAAGCAGTGAAGGATATCGTATTCAGCACCAATTATTTGGTGATGGGTTTGGGAGATGTGTACTTGGGTGCACCTGTGGCAACGCCGCTGGACCCACGTCATCGTTTAGTGACCACCAAATATAATCCTGCACGCACTTGGACGCCTGAAAATGCAGTCGGTATTGGTGGCGCATATATGTGTGTCTATGGTATGGAAGGCCCAGGTGGTTATCAGTTTGTTGGACGTACAACCCAAATGTGGAGTCGTTACCGCAAAAACCCCGACTTTGAACAGGATAAGCCATGGCTACTGCGCTTCTTTGATCAAATTAAATTTTACGAAGTGTCTGAAACAGAACTGATGCAAATGCGGGAAGACTTTAAAGCGGGGCGCTTAAAGCTTCGTGTAGAAGATGGGGTTTTAAATTTAAAAGAATATAATAACTTCCTCATTGAAAATGCAGCATCCATTTCAAATTTTAAAGCAGTACAGCAAACGAACTTTGAATATGAACGCCGTCGTTGGCATGAGGCAGGTTTGGCTGAACATGTTTCTGAAAGTCTAGATGCGGTTTTAGACGACAGTGAAATTCAAATTCCTGAAGGTGGCTGTGCAGTCGAGTCGCATATGCCGGGTTCTATTTGGAAAATTGAATGTACCTCTGGAGACATTGTGGAAGAAGGGGCAACTTTGGCCGTGATTGAAGCCATGAAAATTGAAATTCCCATTCTTGCACCTGAGCGGATGAAGGTTGAAGCCATTACCATTGAAAAAGGGCAAACGGTAAAAACAGGTCAGGTGCTGTTTACACTGGCACCTGTAGCCTAAATTCAAATATCACGACATACAAAAAAGACTGCTTAGGCGGTCTTTTTTCGATTCTGAAAGTAGGATTTATCTAGTGCTGACAATAAATCGTTTTGTTAAGTCGAGATTGCAATGCATAGCAAAAAATAGATTGTTATGAAATGGTTATAAAATGATGTTTTGAATCAAAATATGCTAATTTAGTGGGACGCTTAAAAACATTATGGCTTGTATGAAAAAAACATTACTCGGCATGTTATTCATGTTAACTTCATCAGTGCTTATGGCAAATACGCCTAGTCAGGCTGAGGATACTCAAGCATCAAATCAAAATAATATTCGTGTAACGACTCGCCCTGAAATTGTGGGCTTATGGGGAATGGAAATTCCAAATAATCGTAAATGCGTTGAATACTATAATTTTAAAAGTAATAGTGATGTTGTGATTAAAAGTGGGGAAGAATGGTCTACGGGAATTTATGATTACCAGCCATCTACCGATAAAAATGTGCAACTGCCTGCTTTGATTTTGCAAGTCAAATTTGACAATAACCAAGTGGATTGCTCTGGGTCTCAAGAAGATCAGACTGGAGAAATGTCTCAGTATTTTGTGAAATGGCAAAGTCCATCGACCATTAATTTTTGTGCCAATGATAAAGCACAACAATGCTTTGCAACACTACGTCGCGTATTACCTTAATTAATTGTTTTATAAATAAAAAAACCGCGATTTATCGCGGTTTTTTATTTAAGGATCAAGGCAATTATTTGTCTTGATTGCCTTCAATTTGCTTTAACAGGTGCTTTTCAAGGTAGTGAATATCCATTGCTTGTTCACAGAATTTTTCATCTTGAAGAATCAAATCTTTATGCAATGGAATATTGGTTTTAATACCGGTCAAAATCATTTCATCAAGCGCTTGGCGCATGCGTGCAAGTGATGTTTTACGATCCTTACCGTGTGCGATCAGCTTCGCAATCATCGAGTCATAGTATGGCGGAATGCTATAGCCTTGATAGATATGTGAATCAAGACGAATACCTGCACCACCTGGCACATAAAAATTCTCAATTTTACCCGGTGAAGGTAAGAAAGTCGTTGGATCTTCAGCATTGATACGGCATTCAATCGCATGGCCTTTGACTTCAACTTGATCTTGTTCAATTTCAAGACCTAAGCCACCAGCAATGCGGAGCTGTTGTTCAATAATGTCGATACCTGTCACCATTTCAGTTACAGGGTGTTCAACTTGAACACGTGTATTCATCTCAATAAAGAAGAATTCACCATCTTCAAACAAGAACTCGAATGTACCTGCACCGCGGTACTGCATTAATTTACAAGCATTTACGCAAGCTTCTAAAATGTCAGCACGTGCTTGTTCAGGTAAGTTTGGCGCTGGCGCTTCTTCTAGCACTTTCTGATGGCGGCGCTGTAAAGAGCAGTCGCGGTCATAGAGGTGAATCGCGTGGCCATTACCGTCGGCAAGAACTTGGACTTCAACGTGACGAGGTGTTTGTAGGAAACGTTCCATATACACCGTGTCATCGCCAAACCACATTTCAGCATCACGCTGTGCGGCTTGAACGGATTCAAGCAGAGTATCGACACGTTCTACAATACGCATACCACGACCACCACCACCAGAAGCAGCTTTCACGATCAATGGGAAACCAATTTCTTTAGCTTCAGCCAGCGCATTTTGCGGTGTAACCGCATTTGCAGAACCGGGTACGGTTGGAACACCTGCTTTACGCATTGCTGTAATCGCAGAAACTTTGTTACCCATCAAACGAATATGTTCAGGGCGTGGTCCAATAAAAATAAAACCTGAGTTTTCTACAATTTCAGCAAATTCAGCATTTTCTGATAAGAAGCCATAACCTGGGTGAATGGCATCTGCACCTGAAATTTCAGCTGCTGTAATAATGGCAGGAATGTTCAAGTAGCTTTCGCTGCTTGCACCTGGTCCAATACATACTGCTTCATCTACAAAACGTAGGTGCATTAAGTCTTTGTCGGCATCTGAATAGATCCCTACAGTCTTAATCCCTAAAGTTTTGCAGGCACGGGTGATGCGCAGGGCAATTTCACCACGGTTTGCAATTAAAACTTTTTGCAACATTATAAGTCCCCGTCTATTACGCGCGGTAGCGGAATAATGGTTGACCGAATTGGATCACTTCGCCGTTTTTCACTAAAATTTCTTCAACCACACCGCTTTGCGTTGCTTCAATCGGGTTCATGATTTTCATTGCTTCGATAATACCAAGTGTTTCACCAGCAGTGATGGTTTGACCGACTTTAACAAATGGCGCTTCACCTGGGCTTGGAGCCGCGTAAAACACACCAACCATTGGAGATGTTTCTACAGCACCACGTGGTGTTTTAGCCGCTGGAGCCTGAGCAACAGGAGCTGCCATAGCAACAGGAGCACCAGCTGCAACAACTGGACTACGACGAGTTAGAGCAATCGATTGATCACCTTCTTTAACTTCAATCGCTTGTAAGTCAGATTCAATCATCAGGTCGATGAGTTTCTTGATTTTACGAATATCCATGTGACAGTATTCCTAATTATGATTGCGTAGAGGGTTGAATTTTAGTGAGAGCGTAATTGAGCGCAGCGCTATAACCTTGAGCACCTAAGCCACAAATAACGCCAACGGCTTTATCTGATAAATATGAATGATGTCTAAACACTTCGCGCGCATGAACATTCGATAAATGAACTTCAATAAATGGGATGGCTACACCAAGCAGGGCATCACGTAGAGCAACAGAGGTATGCGTGAGTGCAGCAGGGTTAATAATAATAAATTGGACGCCATCCGCTTGGGCTTGATGAATACGGTCGACAATGGCACCTTCCCAATTACTTTGGAAAGCGTCGAGAGAAATTGAAGCATTTTCAGCTTGTGCAATGAGTTGCTGATTGATGTCGTTCAGCGTTAGAGAACCATATACCTCTGGTTCGCGCATTCCTAGCAAATTTAGATTCGGTCCATGAATAACCAAAATGGTCGAACTCATTTAGCTTGCTCCATTTATAAATTGCAATAAATCTTTGCAAGATGGCTGCAAAGTTTGCGTATTATGGCATAAAGTTCTACATTTTTTTTATAGTTTGTTTGAATTGACGTAGATGCTTAGTGCCAAACTTCGGCAATATAATGTAAATTTTGCAAGGAATTGACAATGTTAAAAGATTACAAATTTTCGGATTATTACTCTTTTTTACATTGTAAGCCAAATTGACCAAAAGCAGCAGATTTGTTTTCGTTTTGTGCCACAGGTGCAACTCAAGTCTTGAAAAGAGGGCAACTCAGACTTCTTAGTCGGTAGCTCACTCTGCATCAGATCTAGATCAATTCTTATATGGCTAAACTGTATATCAAAATAAAGCTGAAGTTTGATATCGTTTGTATCTGTACATGATCTGATCAATTTATTCTAGCTATTTTGGCTGGCTTGACGACCATGATCAATTCAGTTGCTAAGCTTTATTGGATCAACATTGAACTGGAAAATATCACTTTCATCAATTAAAACATTAACTTGTTACATTAAAGTGTAGATGGACGCTTTTGTCTGTTGTTAAGGTCTATTTAGCTGATGCCATGATCTTTTAGAAAAAAACTGAAAAACTTGAAACAGTAAAAGGAAAATTCAGGTTTCTAACGGTGTTTTTCAGCATCCTCTTCACTGAAAAATTTTGCCGTTAAATAAGCAAAAAACTGTAGAAAAATTGCTGAGTAGTGGAATGTACTGAAAAAATATCCTCTTGTTGAGTATTGGCTTTTGCTGTGCGAGAAAATTTATAAAACAAAACGATTGGCTATTTTGCTCATTTTAACTGGGTAGATGTGGCTATACATGATGGGATCTAGTGAGTTTAGGATTGGCAATAAGTGAAATTCCGAAGATATGATTTTGAAATCATAATAATTTCAGTTTGTTTTATATACAATTTTTTGAGTTTTGATGATTTTAAGAGGAGAAATAGAATGAGCCAAAGCCAACATCTTTATAATAACTATTTTTACGCACTCCTATCATTTTTTTTAATAGGAAAAAAACAGCCCATGTTGGGCTGTTTTGCGTTCAGATCTAGCGCATTAAGCAATAAAGTCTAAGATAGCCTGATTGAAGGCTTTGGGCTGTTCGATATTTGAAATATGAGAGGCATCGATTTCAAATAGGGCACTACTTCGGATGTGATTCACCATGTACTGTGCATCTGAGACTGTTGTTACGGGGTCTTTACGCCCTGCAATAACAAGTAAAGGCACGTAAATACTTTCGAGTTTTTCACGTAAATCCGCTTTAGCCAAAGCTTCACAACAACTCGCATAACCTTCTGGGCTGCCAGCACCTAAGTCGTTTGAAAGCGCTGCTACAGTTGCTGCGTTGCTTTGGATAAAGGGTTCGGTAAACCAACGGTTTGCAGCCGTCGATGCAATGGGTTCTAAACCTTGGGTGCGTACTAATGATGCGCGATCATTCCATGCTTGTTCATTGCCAATTTTGGCAGAGGTATTACATACAATGGCACGGTGAAAACGTTCAGGTTTATGAATGATTAACCACTGACCTGTAAGTCCGCCCATTGAGATACCGCAAAAAATGGCTTTCTCAATGTTTAAATGATCCAGTAAATGGATCAGGTCTAGACCAAGTTGTTCAATATCATAAGGCCCTTGAGGTGCGGAAGACTGACCATGCCCGCGAGTGTCATAGCAAATCACAAAATAGTTTTTCTGGAAAAAAGTAATTTGTGGTTTCCACATGTTGAAGTTTGTGCCTAGCGAGTTTGAAAAAACGATCGCGGGATTTTTGGGGTCACCAAAGGTCTGATAGTGAATTTCGGCATTGTTTGAAGTAAACCTTGGCATATGCTTTTCCTTAATTCATTAAAAATTTTGAGTGTTTCCACTGTTGTTATCAACAAAAAGTGTTATGAGCAGAAACACCACGTCAGATCATAAGAAGGGTTAAACCCGCTGAATAATCATTGCAATGCCTTGGCCGACCCCAATACACATCGAACACAAGGCATAGGTTCCACCCGTTTGTTCTAACTGGTTTAAAGCCGTGGTGACTAAACGTGCACCCGATGCACCCAGTGGATGACCAATCGCAATTGCACCACCGTTTGGATTCACTTGTGTGGTGTCATCTGCCAGACCTAGGTCACGGGTAACGGCCAGTGCTTGTGCAGCAAAAGCTTCATTCAGCTCAATCACATCCATCTGCTCTAATGTCAGATTGGCTTGTTTCAGTAACTTTTTGATGGCAGGTGCAGGTGCAAAGCCCATAATGCGAGGTTCAACCCCCACAGCTGTAGATGCAATAATCTTGGCACGGGGTTTAAGTTGGTACTGCTCAATCGCTGCTTCTGAAGCGATCAGTACAGCAGCCGCACCGTCATTGATGCCTGATGCGTTTCCTGCAGTGACGGTGCCTTCTGCTGTCACGACTGGCTTCAGTTTTGCCAAAGCTTCCAAGGTGGTCGATGCACGTGGATGTTCATCCGTGTCGACCACAATCGGATCACCCTTACGCTGTGGAATATTCACAGGGATGATTTCATGCGTAAAAAAGCCTTGAGCTTGCGCGGTTGCGGTGCGCTGTTGACTCGCCAAGGCAAACTGGTCTTGATCTGCGCGATCAATATTAAATTGTTGTGCCACGTTCTCCGCGGTTTGCGGCATGGTCTCTACACCATACATCGCTTTGAGCTTAGGATTGATAAAACGCCAACCCATAGTGGTGTCTTCAATCTTTTGACTACGGCCATAAGCTGTTTCTGATTTCCCCATCACAAAAGGTGCACGAGACATACTTTCGACGCCACCTGCGATGATTAAATCTGCTTCGCCGGCTTTAATTGCACGGGCTGCCATCGCAATGGCATCTAGGGATGAACCACATAAGCGATTCACAGTCGTGGCAGGAACTTCAACGGGTAAACCTGCAAGCAGTGCTGACATACGCCCCACATTACGGTTATCTTCACCCGCTTGGTTGGCACAACCATAAATCACGTCATCGACTTGGGTCCAATCTACACTTGGATTACGTTGCATTAAGGCTTGAATTGGCACTGCACCCAAGTCATCGGCACGGATCGGAGCGAGTCCACCTGCATAACGGCCGAATGGGGTACGAATGGCATCGATAATATATGCGTCTTTCATGTTTAATCTTGTCCTTTAAAACGGGACTCTGCTGATAGATCAACTGTATCTATTCACGACGGAGTCTTATCGTGTTCAGTCAAATAGCAGTAACTCGTTCTCGTCCCTTTTTTAAAAAAGTGACCAAAAACTTTGTCATCAACAAAACCTGTTCACTCACAGCAATTTTCCACTGCTGTTGCAAAAACAATATTTTTAAAGCGCTCGACAGGTTGTTGATGACTATAAGCTCTAGCAAATTTTTCTGAAATTTACTGTGTCGCATCCACCAATGGAGCACCCGTCATCGCCTGCAATTCTGCAAAGCTTAGACCGTCGACTTTCTCAATCACTTTTAAACCGTCTGCGGTGACATCAATCACACACAGGTCAGTGTAGATACGATCGACACATTTCAAACCTGTCGCTGGATAGCTCAGTTCAGCCACGATCTTCGGTTCACCCTGTTTGGTGACATGGTCGGTGGTGATAAAGACTTTCTTGGCACCGACGGCTAAGTCCATCGCACCACCGACGGCAGGAATCGCATCGGGTGCACCGGTATGCCAGTTGGCCAAGTCACCATTGGCTGCCACTTGAAAGGCACCTAATACTGCAATATCTAAGTGACCACCACGCATCATGGCAAAAGAATCGCCATGGTGGAAAAAAGCACCGCCTTCGAGCATGGTCACATATTCTTTACCCGCATTAATCAACTCAGGGTCTTCTTGACCTTTTTCAGGTGGTGGACCAAAAGCCAATAAGCCATTTTCAGAATGTAAGAATACGTCTTTGTCACTTGGTAAGTAACTGGCAATCTTGGTCGGTAAGCCAATCCCGAGATTGACATACGCACCATCTGGAATATCTTGTGCGACACGTTCTGCAATTTGGTTACGGCTGAGTTTTTGATAGCTCATGAAAGTCTCCCGATTACACAGCAACTGGTTCAGGCTGAACCTGCACCACATGTTGAACAAAAATACCTGCGGTGATGATGTGTTCAGGGTCTAAAGCCCCCAGTTCCACCACTTCAGACACTTGTGCAATAGTCACGCCTGCGGCCATGGCCATAATCGGGCCGAAGTTACGTGCTGATTTGCGGTAGACCAAGTTACCCCAACGGTCGCCTTTCTGTGCTTTAATCAGAGCAAAGTCAGCTTTGATTGGATATTCCAGTACATAATCTTTCCCGTCGATGTGACGGGTTTCTTTGCCTTCGGCCAATAAGGTGCCGTAGCCAGTTGGGGTGAACACTGCACCGAGTCCCATACCTGCGGCTTGAATACGACAAGCCAAGTTGCCTTGAGGCACCAGTTCCAATTCGATTTTGCCTGCACGATAGAGTTCATCGAAGACCCAAGAGTCGGACTGACGCGGAAACGAACAGATGACTTTTTTCACAGCACCCGCTTTGAGTAGCTTGGCTAAACCATAGTCGCCATTACCAGCATTGTTGCTAACGATGGTGAGGTCTTTAATGCCGAGTTGAATTAAGCCATCGATCAGTTCAGCAGGTTGTCCTGCGGTACCAAAACCACCAATCATGATGGTTGATCCATCCTTTATTTGCGAAAGTGCTTCTGTTAAAGAAGCTGAACTTTTATCAATCATAATATTGTCCTAGGCACAGCGTACCTATTAACTTTTGGAACTTGGATTTGAGCTTGGAGTTGAAGCTAAAGCTAAAGCTGAAATATCAGGACTACGTTTACTTAAAATTAGATGCGCAGTTAAACCAATAACGATGCCCCAAAAAACGGAACTTAGACCTAAAAAGTGCATACCTGAAGCTGTAGCTAAAAAAGTAATGAGGGCAGAATCTCGTTGAGATTCATCTTTCATGGCTACAGCGATATTGGTTGAAATCGCACCCAATAAGGCTAAGCCAGCCAATGCGGCAACAAGCTCTTTTGGCAGCAAGCTGAAGAGCAGAACGATACTGCCTGCAAACAAACCACCTAAAATATAGAAAATGCCGTTAGAAACGCCTGCGATATAACGCTTTTCTTTTAGCTCATGCGCATCTTTGCCCATACACAGTGCAGCCGTAATTGACGCCAAAACAATGGTGATACCGCCAACACATGCAACAGCTAAAGACGCAATACTGGTGGTGGTAATAATTGGCTTGGCAGGCATGTCATAACCACTCAGTTTCATGATGGCCATGCCCGGTAAAAACTGTCCTGTCAGGCTGACTAAAATCAAAGGCAGGGCAAGGTTTAAGGTTGAGTGCCAAGTCCATTCAGGGCTGATGAACTGAGGAATAGCAAGTTGGAAATCTAAACTCACCGCATTCATTTCACCAAGCCCAAAGCTCAAGGCCACACCTGAAAGCAGTACCCAAAGCATGCTATAGCGCGGTGAAATTCGTTTTGCGACTAAAAAGACAAACAACATGCTAAATACAATAATCGGCATACTGTTAGTGGCACTAAATAGACCTAAACCAAACTGAAATAGAATACCTGCCATCATTCCCGCGGCTACTGACTGCGGAATCCATTTCAATAATTTATCAAAGTAACCACTGATCCCGATCAGGAAAATCACCACGGCTGAGGTGATATAAGCGGCTACAGCTTCATTCAGACTAATATTCGGGAACAGGGTGACTAATAAAGCCGTACCTGGTGCAGACCATGCTGTAATCACAGGGACTTTGAACTTAATGGAAAGAAAGATTCCTGCCACGGCTGCCCCAATAGAAATACCCCAAATCCATGAAATCATCATGGTCGGGGAAACCTGAGCTTGTTGCGCAGCCTGAAAGAAGATAATGAGTGGCCCAGAATAGGAAATCAGCACGGCCAAAAATCCTGCGACAGTAGCTGAAATAGACCAATCTTCTTTCAAAGTTTTAAACAGGGTAGCCATTCATTTGCCTCCATGCAGACATGATCCTGTATATAAAAGTAATGTAACGATCAATTAGCCTTGATCGCCACCGCCGACAGGAACAACTGTACCTGTCATATATGACGAATCATCTGAAGCAAGGAATACAATTGCATTCACTTGTTCCTGAATCGTGCCATAACGGTTCATAAAACTACGATCAATGGTTTGATCGACCACTTGTTGCATCCACGCTTTTTCATTTTCAGATAGTGGATTTACATTACGCGGCACTTTACGCGGCGGTGCTTCGGTTCCACCCGTAGCAACAGCATTTACTCGGATGCCATCTTTGGCATGCTCAAAAGCCAGTGATGCAGTAAGAGCATTGACCCCACCTTTGGAAGCCGAATAGGGCACGCGGTTGATGCCACGAGTCGCAATAGAAGACACATTTACAATCGTACCTTTCTGATTTTTAATCATTTCAGGTAAAACAGCACGACAACACCACAGCGTTGGAAATAATGAGCGATTCACTTCTTTGATGATTTCATCTTCAGAAAACTCTTCAAAAGGTTTCATCCAAATTGCACCACCAACGTTGTTGATGAGCACATCGACACGGCCATAGACTTCAAGCGCTTTGTCTACAACACTTTGAGCACCTGCGAAGGTTTCAAGGTTTGCTTTGACCGTTATTGCATCGCCTTGTTTTTCTTCAATTTCTGCTAATGTTTCATCAACATAGTCAGATAAGTCAGCTAAAACAACTTGCGCACCTTCATTAGCCACTTGGAGGGCAACACCGCGACCAATGCCTTGAGCGGCACCAGTCACAATCACGACTTTGTTTAAAAATCTTTGACGATCAGACATGATAAGTGGCCCCAATCAGTTTGCGGAGAATTTTTCAAACAGGAAGTTTGCAGGCTTTACGCCTTCGCTATCTAACCAACCACGAACAGCATCAACCATAGGGACAGGACCACAAAGGTAGACATCAACATCACCGCCATTGAGCCATTCATTGTCAATGTGCCCAGTCACATAACCTTTACGCTCATGTGCAGAGTCTGGGCTTGCAACCACGGTACGGTATTCAAACCATGGGAGTTTGGCTTGAAGTGCATCCAGTTGTTCTAAAGCCACTAAGTCAAAATCATTGGTCACGCCAAAGACTAAACGGATAGGGTGTTCAGAGCCTTTTTCTTCTAACACTTGAAGCATAGACATAAAAGGTGCAATGCCTGTACCGCCTGCAAGCATGACCACAGGGCGAACTACATTACGTAAGTAGAAACTGCCAAATGGACCGGTAAAGGTCATTTTATCGCCTGCTTTGGCCTTGCTACTTAAAAAGCTGCTCATTTTGCCATTCGGCACGTTACGTACCACAAAACCTGTTAAACGGTTACCTGGTTTTGAGCTGAATGAATAGGAACGAGTTTCTGCTGTCTCTGGGATGCCGACGTTGACATATTGACCAGCAAGGAAGTGAATGTCAGGTTGACCTTCATCCAACTGAATATCAAAAGTAATGGTCGATTCTGATAAGTTTTCAACAGCGACTAAAGTGCCTTGGTACTGGTGAATTTCGGTTTTGCAGACTTCAGATGAAGCTTGAATTTGGAATATAGCATCCGAGCTTGGGCGGCATTGGCAAGCCAAAATATAGCCTTGTGCCGCTTCTTCTGGTGTTAACGCATCTTCAATATACGTCTCTTCAGGCATGTCATAACTACCAGATTCGCAAAAAGCGCGGCAAGTCCCACATGCACCATCACGGCAGTCTAGCGGAATGTTAATTTTTTGGCGGTAAGCGGCATCTGATAAAGACTCACCTTGAGTCACTGTAATAAAACGCGTTACGCCATCTTCAAATTGAAGTGCAACATTGTGGTTTGACATGGCTGAATATCCTTTAAAATCGTTGAAACTTGGAACTCTCAGCCAAAACTCCATTTGGCTGAAAGCATACTAAGGATGTGTGGCTAAAACTTAGAGGTGATAAACATCAATCACTTGGTTGATATAATCGTTTTTCAGTACTACGTATTTGCTTAAAATTTGTGGTTTTTCACCTGAAAAATCGATTTCATAACGCGACATACCAAAGTAGCTATAACTGGTTTTGTAGCGGAAGCTCAGCGTATTCCAGTTAAAACGGACGGTAACTTTATCGCCATCACGCTCAATCACTTCGATATTGTTCACATTGTGACAAGTACGTGTGTCTGGCATGGTCGCAGAAGAGCGTTCAGTTTTAATGCGGAACACACGGTCTTCTAGACCTTGGCGGTCTGGGTAGTAAATCAGTGAAATTTCAGACTGCGGATCTGTAGTCAGGGTATCGTCGTCATCCCATGCAGGCATCCAAAACGATGCTGAAGGGGCATAACATGCAAGCCAATCGTCCCATTGTTCATCATCTAAAAAGCGTGCTTCTTGATACAGAAACTGACTGATTTGTTCGATGCTCACGGTGTTGAGTGTTGTAGGAGCATTCATGCCACTTCTCCTTGTTCATTTGCAGTTTCAACAGCCAGTGCTTTTTCATTGGCTATTGCAATTTTCATCATGTCTAACCAGTGTTGGTGCTGTGCAAGGTAAAGGCCTTCATCTTCAGTTTTTACACCTGAAAGTTTTGGTTTTAGACCAATTTCATTGGCAGCATCATCTGGGCCATGAATCCAATGTTTTGAACCGCGGCACATATCATTCCATTCCAGCTCAATGCCTGCGTAGCCCGCTTGGCATGCACGGAATTCTTCTAAATCATCGGGTGTAGCCATACCTGAGGCATTGAAGAAGTCTTCATATTGGCGAATACGGCGTGTACGTGCTTCCGCGTTTTCGCCTACAGGGGCAATACAGTAAATCGTGACTTCAGTTTTATTGACTGAAATTGGGCGAAGTACGCGAATTTGTGAACCGAACTGATCCATCAAATAGACGTTTGGATAAAGACAAAGGTTACGTGAGCGCTCAATCATCCACTTCGACATTGCTTCGCCAAATTTTTCAGAGTATTCGTCGGCTTTCGGGAAGTTTGGACGGTCTTCAGGGTTAGCCCATTGTGTCCAAAGCAGCATGTGACCATTGTCAAAACCGTATGAACCACCGCCTTGTTTGCCCCAAGCGCCTGCGCTCATGGCACGGATGTTGTCACCCGCTTGTTTTTCTTTACGTTGTTGAGTGGTCGCTGCATAGTTCCAGTGCACTGCAGAAACGTGATAACCATCTGCGCCATTTTCTGCAGTGAGTTTCCAGTTGCCTTCATAAGTGTAGGTAGACGCGCCACGTAAAACTTCAAGACCTTGTTCAGACTGATCCACAATCATGTCAATGATTTTGCTGGTTTCGCCTAAGTATTCCTCTAAAGAGGGAACATCTGGATTTAAGCTACCGAACAAGAAACCTTTGTAGTTACCAAAACGTGCAACTTTTTTCAGATCGTGTGAACCTTCGTGGTTAAAACAGTCTGAATAACCTGCGTCCGCTGGGTCTTTTACTTTTAAAAGTTTGCCAGAGTTGTTAAATGTCCAACCGTGGAAAGGGCATGTATAGGTTGCTTTATTGCCACGTTTATTACGACAAAGCTGTGCACCACGGTGTGAACAGGCATTGATCATGGCATTGAGTTCACCATTACGGTTACGTGCAATCAGAATAGGCTGACGGCCAATATACGTCGTGTAATAGTCATTGTTATTTGGAATTTGGCTTTCATGTGCCAAGTAAACCCAGTTACCCTCGAAGATATACTTCATTTCTAGGTCAAAAAGGGCTTGATCAGTAAACACTGAACGATGAAGTTTGAATTCGCCTGTTTCAAAGTTGTCGACAAGTAATTCGTCGATACGATCGAGATGGCTAGTATTAATAACTGGGATACGTGGCATGTCCGTTCTCCGACTTTCCAAAAGTGAGGAAGTCCCCGAAATGCGACTTTGCAGTGGCTATTTTCGGTTCCAAGGGTAATTAAGCGCTAGCGCGACGACGCTCAACTTCAGTTGATGGTGCAGCCGCTTGGTCTTTCACCAGTTCAACATTGAATTGAATGTGTTTGAATGGACCAGTTAAACCACGGCGCGCAATTTCAGCTTCATCGGTAATGTCGACAGCGGTAGCCACTAAGCCTTCACGTGTTGCAAATGCAAAGTCATCCCACAGGTATTGGTCACCCTCAATGTTAAATTGCGTAGTTAACTTACGGTAGCCTGGTGCAGATACGAAGTAATGTACGTGCGAAGGGCGGTTACCGTGACGGCCTAACTTGTTCAATACAAATTGAGTTGTCCCTTCTGGTGGGCAACCATAACCAACAGGCATCGTGGTGAGAGCAACGTATTTGCCATCTTGGTCGCTAATGATTGAACGACGTAGATTGAAGTCTGATTGTGACTTATCGAAGAAAGAGTAGTTGCCTAAGCTATTGGCATGCCACACTTCAACTTTTGCACCTTCAATAATCTGACCATCAGTGTCAGTCACTGTCCCTTCAATAATTAAAGTCGGAATTTTGCCTTCTTCAGAACCATCATCCATACGCGCAAATCCAACCGATTCAGGTGCGCCAGCTACATATAAAGGACCTTCGATGGTACGTGGTGTTCCGCCTGTAATGCCTGCTTTGGCATCGGCTTCATCTGCACGTAAGTCAAGATAGTGCTCAAGACCAAGACCAGCCGCAAGTAAACCAAGTTCGTTGGCTTGACCCGCATCCGTAAAGTATTCAAGACCTTTCCAAACTTCAGTTTGGCTCAAATCTAAGTCTTCAATCGCTTGGAATAAGTCACCCAATAGGCGAACCACAATTTGTTGAGTACGTGCGTCTACAGAACCTGTTGCTGTATCCACATTCATTGTTTTGACTAATGCATCAATCTGTTGACGATTCATACTATTTCTCCTTAAGTATGTTTGCTGTGTGGTGGCTAGCTTTATGAATAGGTTGAAAAGCTTAGCTGCCACGTTCCTTGTTAATTTCTTTCACTAGATCATTCATTAGGTTCCAGTGATTAAATTGCATAAAATCTTTTTTCAATTAACGATCATCTTCGCGAATAGAAGATGGATGTCGGTTTAAAGGCATCACTTCAATGTTCATATACGGGTACAGGGGTAAACCTTGCAAAATGTTGTGTAGCTCTTCATTGCTATCTACATCAAAAATACTGATGTTTGAGTACTGACCTGTAATGCGCCAAATATGTCGCCATTTGCCTTGAGCTTGTAGCTCTTGCGAATATGCTTTTTCGACTGCTTTAATTTCACTGGCAGTTTCAGCAGGCATATCCAGTGGAATGTTTACATCCATACGTACGTGAAAAAGCATGTGTAACTCCTAAACGGTTAAGACGTCGCTTAAGCGCGGCGCAGCTGATCAATCTTGTTTTCATCTAACTCAATACCAAGTCCTTTGCCTTGGGGTAAATGCAAGGCGAAGTCAGTGTATTGAAGTGGGGTTTTTAAAATATCTTGGGTTAACAGCAGTGGGCCGAATAACTCGGTGCCATAAGCTAAATTTTCAAAGGTCGAGAACAAATGTGCCGAAGCAATCGTGCCGACTGCACCTTCAAGCATCGTTCCGCCATACAAATCTATGCCGGCTAAATTGGCAATCTTCGCGACTTCATGACCTTCAATTAGTCCACCAGACTGAGCCACTTTCACTGCAAAAACAGAGGCCGCATTGGTTTTGGCTAAACGGTAAGCTGAGCTTGGTCCCATGAGCGATTCATCCGCCATGATGGCAAGATCAAAACGTCGTGTTAAACGCTGCATTGCATCAATGTTATCGATCGCACACGGCTGTTCAATTAAGTCAACACCACCATTTTGTAAAAGTTGAATACCCTTAATCGCATCTAGCTCAGACCATGCACGGTTCACATCGACACGGATAGAAATGTCCGAACCCAGTGCTTGTTTAATCGCAAGAACATGTTCAACATCTTCTTCTACACGGCGTGAACCGATTTTAAGTTTGAAAATATTGTGGCGTTTTGCCTCAATCATTTTTCGGCCTTCAGCAATATCTTTTTCAGTGTCACCAGATGCCAACACCCAAAGTACAGGTAAGCTGTCACGTAAGCGGCCACCTAACACTTCAGAAAGGGGTAAATCTAAACGTTGCGCTTGGATGTCGAGTAGAGCGGTTTGAATTGCACATTTGGCAAAACGGTTACCATTAATATTCTTTTTCAAAGCACGCATGGTTTGTGCGATGTTTTGAGCTTTAAGGGACTTCAATAAAGGTGCAAAATAAGTTTCAATATTGGTCTTAATACTTTCTGGACTCTCTTCACCGTAGCCCAGTCCGCCAATTGTTGTCGCTTCACCCCAACCGACAAAGCCATCTTCAGTGCTGATTTTCACCAAGACAAGCGTTTGCGTTTGCATAGTCGCTACCGCCATTTTGTGTGGGCGAATAGTGGGGATTTCGACGAGTAAGGTTTCTATAGATTTATACATCTTAACTCTGCGCAGCCTTGCGTTGTGTACCTGATTTGATATACCTTAAAAGAATAAATATGAACTGTCGAAGATCAAATTAGCATTTTAATATATCTTAAAGGTATAAATAGTCATGGAATTGAGACACCTCCGCTACTACGTAGCTGTTGTAGAAGAGCAGAGTTTTACCAAAGCTGCTGAAAAATTATTCATTGCACAGCCTCCCTTAAGCCGCCAGATACAAAACCTGGAGGCTGAATTGGGGGTGCAATTATTTGAACGTGGCAGCCGTCCACTCAAGACCACGGAAGCAGGACAATTCTTCTATCAACACGCTGTTAAACTTTTGTCTAATGCCGAAGAAGTCAAAGCCATGACACAGCGTGTAGGCTTGGTTGAAAAAACGGTGACCATGGGCTTTGTGGGATCGTTGTTATATGGGTTGTTGCCTAAAATTGTGTATTTATTTCGCCAACAGCAGCCACATTTAAAAATCGAATTGATCGAAATGAGTACCAAAGACCAAATTCAGGCCTTAAAAGAAGGGCGGATTGATGTTGGTTTTGGACGTTTACGTATTTCGGATCCTGCTGTACGTCGGGTTTTACTGCGTGAAGAACCGTTGATGTTAGCGGCACATTCTAGTCATCCTTTGACTGCGCAAAAACAAGGCGTGTATCTGTCGGATTTGGTCGATCAAAACTTATTTCTTTATCCAAGTCATCCCAAGCCAAACTTTTCTACCCAAGTCCAAGGGCTATTTTCAGAATATGGACTCGAACCTAAACACTTAAAAGAAGTCCGTGAAATACAGTTGGCACTAGGGTTGGTTGCAGCTGGAGAAGGAATCTGTGTGGTTCCTGAAAGTGCACGAACCATTCAACTCCCGCATTTGAACTATATTCCAATCTTAGATGATGCAGCGACCAGCCCCATTTTTCTGGCGATTCGTTCCATGGATGAAAGTGAGGACATTCGTTCATTATTTGATTGTATTTATCAGGTCTATGACCTTGAAGCGATCAAATATGACCGTGCATTTATCTAAGCTTAGGGATTTAAATTCCACAATACTTTGAAAGTCTACATTTTAAATAGAGCCACTTCAGCCATCCTTGGGGATGGCTTTTTTTATAGTCATAATCGCTTGGTTTTGCTTATTTTCTGTCTCTCACTGAAATTATGGGTTATATAAGCTATTTATTTAAAACAATAAAAACCTTAACCGACCTTAAAGGTATAAATATAGAGTTATTCGGTTTTGGACAAGAAAGCTACTTTTGCTGCAATGTGCACAGCAACAAACATTCGCAAGCAGGAGGCTTAAAGTGAATACAAATCCAGTTAACATCAACACGGTGGTCGATGAAGCCAAATTTACGCCCTTTCATTGGAGTGTACTCATTTGGTGTCTACTGATTATTATTTTTGACGGTTATGATTTAGTCATCTATGGCGTGGCACTGCCACTTCTGATGCAAGAGTGGGGACTCAGTGCAGTACAAGCAGGTTTACTTGCGAGTACCGCATTGTTTGGCATGATGTTCGGTGCAATGAGCTTTGGTACGTTGTCTGACAAATTGGGCCGTAAAAAGACCATTATGATTTGTGTGGCTATTTTTAGTGGCTTCACCTTTCTAGGCGCATTTGCAAGTAATCCTATTGAGTTTGGTATTTTACGTTTTCTTGCGGGACTTGGCATTGGTGGAGTGATGCCAAACGTGGTCGCACTCATGACTGAATATGCCCCGAAGCGTATTCGTAGCACACTCGTGGCGGTTATGTTCAGTGGTTATGCTATTGGCGGGATGACGTCAGCTTTACTGGGTGCATGGTTGGTAACAGACTATGGTTGGAAAATCATGTTCTATATTGCCATCATTCCATTTCTGGCTTTACCAATTCTTTGGAAGTTTTTACCTGAGTCTTTAATGTTCCTGACTAAAAAGGGTGAAACTGAAAAAGTCCGTGAAATTGTGCAAAAAATTGCACCTGAGCAAGCAATTCAGCCAGAAACGACATTTAAGCTCAACGAACCTGTTGCTGGTGATGATGCTCCATTAAAAGCATTATTCCAACAAGGACGTACCTTTAGCACCATGATGTTTTGGGTGGCATTCTTTATGTGCTTACTCATGGTTTATGCGCTTGGAAGCTGGTTACCAAAACTAATGATTCAAGCAGGTTATTCGCTTGGTGCAAGTATGATTTTCTTATTTGCTTTAAATATTGGCGGTATGGTGGGAGCAATTGGCGGCGGTGCGCTCGCAGACCGTTTCCACTTAAAACCAGTTTTAACAACCATGTTCACCGTGGGTGCTATTGCACTAATTCTACTTGGTTTCAACAGTCCACAAATGGTGCTGTACTGTTTAATTGCAATTGCGGGCGCAGCAACCATTGGTTCACAAATTCTACTGTATACCTTTGTTGCACAGTTCTATCCAACTGCGGTGCGCTCTACAGGGATGGGCTGGGCTTCAGGCATAGGACGCATTGGCGCAATTGTTGGACCAGTATTAACAGGTGCATTATTAACTTTTGAGTTGCCACATCAAATGAATTTTCTCGTGATTGCGATACCAGGTGTGATTGCAGCTTTGGCAGTGTTTATGGTCAATTTAAAAGTGTCTGTAGATGGTGAAAAAACCAAATCAAAACAAGTGTTTGATGCAGTTAAATCGACAGCCAATTAAATAATACTGAACCCATGAGTCTAGTGCATTAGTAGTAGGCTCATTTCAAAAACTGTATGAACTGTTAAAATCAATTTGCTTTTTATAAGTTGTTTTTTAACGCGATTTTTAATGCGATAAAAAGTTTCATTTTAAAGTATTAAAAGAAATGCATTGCGTTAGAAAACAGCGATGAAAAAGAGAGCTAAATATTAAAGAGTAAAAGTCAGGACAGACTTAAATACACAGGACCCGTGTTAAATGAAACAATTTAAGAAGAACGTTTTAGTTGTCACTTTATCCATGTTAAGTAGTGCAGCATTACATGCACAAACCAATACAACGGCAGAGATTGAGCAACTTAGAAATGAAATTAATGCGTTAAAACAAATACTTCAACAGAATACGCAGCAACAACAGCAGCAAGCTGTTAAATTGAGCGCTGTTGAACGTCAAGTGTTGACGACGCCAAAAACGGTTGAAAAAACGGGTTTAGGTTTGACCAAAGGTGGGGCAGAGTTCAACTTATACGGTAATGTTCGAATGGACGCATCGTATCAAGCTGAAGGTGGTGCTCGTGATATGCCCTATAACCAAATCAATAGTGTACCTTTAGACGGAAATGCTGAAAATAGCGATCGTTTAAGATCAACCCTTTCAGCAACGCGATTAGGTTTGGACTTTAAAGCACCAGTCGCCGATCAGAACTTAAATGCTAAAATTGAGGTCGACTTTTTAGGCGGTGCAAACCTTGATAATTTACGTATTCGTCATGCGTATTTAAACTATGGTAACTGGCTAATTGGTCAAACGTGGTCAAACTTTGCGACTCCAGACTATATTCCTGAAACGATTGATGCTTTGGCTTATGTGGGTGCTTCAATTAAACGTACCCCTCAAGTGCGTTATACCCATAAATTCACGCCAAATACCAACTTAGTCGCGGCAGTGGAAGACCCGAAAGATGCCGGCATGAGCCAACGTATGCCTGCATTTACAGGACGACTAAATCATAAGTTTAATGATGCCCTTTCAGTCAGTGGACGTGCAATGGCGCATGAAAAACGTATTCAAAATCAAGAAGAGTGGGCGTATGGCGTAGGTGTTGGTGCCAAATTTGATATTACTCCTGTGACTTCTGTGAAAGCTGACTACTACCATGTAAAAGGTGATAGCAGCTTTGTATCCTTTACAAACCCTGGCGTAGTTGCAACAGGAACAAGTATTGAACAAAGTGAGTTTGACTCAATTACTGTTGGTTTAACACAGAAGTTTAATGACAAATTACGTGGTACTTTGGCTTATGGTTATATGACTTTTGATAAAAATCAGGACTACCTTGATGCTGTAGCTGATGATACCAAAATCAATAAAAACTTATGGCAAGCATGGGGTAATTTATTCTATAGCCCAGTTCAGCCTGTTAGCCTTGGCGTAGAGTATGTTTACGGTGAGCGTGAAGCATTTGCACCTGCGGCAAATGGTAGTAAAAAAGGTGAAGACAACCGTGTGAACTTGGTTGCGATTTATAACTTCTAATACTTGAAGTGATAACCCGTTTTCACTTTGATATGTATAGATCGAAGTGAAATTTCACATAGAAGCCGAAGGATAAGCCCTTCGGTTTTTTATGTCTTGCTGTTTAATTTCCTCAATACTCAATTTTGAGGAAATGTTGCGAAAGTAATGCAATAGTAGAAGTTTCGTCAGAACTTAAGTTATTTGTCACATAAGAATAAGTCATGAAAATAAAGCACAGTTGCTGCCATCAACGGGTTACATTAGGTGAGGTAAGTAACTGTATATAGAGTACTTGATGACAATAACATGGATTCTTTTTACGCTTATGGCCGCTTTCATGCAGGCTTGGCGCAACGCTTTTCAAAAGCAACTCAGTACTACTGTAGATGTTTATGGAGTAACTCTAGCGCGGTTCATTTTTGCTTTACCTTTAGCACTGATTTACATCAGTTGCCTTTACCATTTCCAACCTGTGACAGAGTCCGTCTATTTCAATCTCCGTTTTGCTATTTATGTACTTATTGCAGCATTGAGCCAAATTGCAGCGACAGCCTTGATGGTGCAACTTTTTAAGCAAAAAAATTATGCAATTGGGGTGGGTCTTGCTAAAAGTGAGGCAGTACTTGCCGCGATTATCGCCGTGGTCTTTCTATCCGATCATTTAAGCCTTTTAGGCTGGTTTGGGGTTGCTGTCGGAGGTTTTGCAGTTTTTTTAATGTCCAAAGGGCGGGACTTTTCTGATTTTTCCGTGCAAACCTTATGTATAGGTATCGGTAGTGGTTTATGTTTTGCCATTACCTCGCTCTTGGTACGTGAGGCCAGTTTAGAACTAGATAATTTACCATTTATTCACCGTGCTGCTTGGGTGCTCTTAATGGTGATTGGGACACAGTGCTTTTTACTTTTAATGTATTTGGGTATATTTCGCCGTGCAACATTATGGGCCATGTGGCAGCGTATTGGACTTACATTTCGTGTCAGCTTATGTAGTTTTTTGGCGTCACTGGGTTGGTTTAGTGCCATGAGTATACAGTCCGTGCCCATTGTAAAAACTTTGGGGCAGGTTGAGATTATTTTTAGTATGTTGATTTCAGCCTACTTCTTTAAAGAAAAGCTGGCACGTGCTGAACATCTTGGTATTGTATTGGTAGTGATTGCAGCGTTTTTAGTGATTTGGGCTTGAAGTCTGATCTTTACACATCCCCGTCATTCATTTGTAATGACATTAACCATTCAAAATATAATTTAACTGCCGTTTTACTAGTCTTCAACTCAAAAAAATAGAGATTAAACCCATGTCTAGGTTTAATCTCCAAAGTGTATTTTCTCGTGGAGTTTAATTTTGAGGCCCGAATTTAGATGTTGATATTAGTGCAGCAAACTTCAGATTCTTATTGAAGAAGGTAGTTTTGATCTGCACCGACAAAGAAAATCACACCTATACAAAAAAGCCCACAGTAAATCGCAAACCAGATAATCATGTTTTTAAAAGCTTTATCTGAAATTGAACTATCTGCATATTTTGCTGGTTTTTTTGAGTCTAGATCTTTCATGGTTACTGCACTCAACTGAGGTGATGAGTACATTATGCAAAGCAAACAACTGATGAAACAGGTACAAAAACAAGATTAAAAAAATATAACAGATGAAGCAGAATTGCTCAGGGCTGTTATAGTCTAAAGCCTGTGAGGACAGTATATAGATATCAGTAACTTGCTTTCAGTTTTTAGAGCCCTATCACTTGAAAATACAAAAAAATAAAAAATGATCTTATATTTAAAATACCACTCATGAATTTTATACATACTGAATCATTAGAAATGATCATTTCATTCATGACTGTATTTTTTGTACATTAACTAAAATAGCACCTTGTCTGCGTAGACTAGAGCACTTGAACCTTCAGCATGGCGTTTAAGTGTAAAACGATATTTAGAACACTATATTTAGAGAGCATTATGAAAAATTTTGAGAATAAAGTGGCTGCGATCACAGGTGCAGGTTCTGGCATTGGGCAGCAGTTGGCGATTCAACTTGCAAAGCAAGGTACACATTTGGCACTCAGTGATGTTAATGAACAAGGTTTGGCGGAAACCTTAAACCACGTCAAAGATTATCCTGTTTCAGTCACGCTCACAAAACTAGATGTTTCAGACCGTAAGGCAGTAGAGGACTGGGCAAAGCAGTGTGAGCAAGACTTTGGGCAGGTCAATTTAGTTTTTAATAATGCAGGGGTCGCGTTAGCGAGCACTGTTGAAGGCTTAAGCTATGAAGATGCCGAATGGATTTTCAACATCAACTTTTGGGGTGTGGTGTATGGAACCAAAGCTTTTTTACCCTACTTAAAACAAAGTGGTTCTGGGCATATTGTGAATATTTCAAGTTTATTTGGACTTACTGCTCAACCTACTCAAAGTGCCTATAATGCGACAAAGTTTGCTGTCCGTGGTTTTACCGAGGCACTACGCCAAGAACTAGACCTAGAAAACTGTGGTGTCAGTGCAACTTGTGTTCACCCGGGTGGGATACGTACTAATATCGCCAATAGTGCTCGAATGAGTGACAGTATTCGTGCGCTGGGTATGAACCCAGAGCGTGCTAGCCGTTCTTTCAATAAAATGCTTAAAACCCCGCCAGATGTGGCAGCACAGGCCATTTTAAAGGCTGTAAAAAAAGATGAGCGCCGTGTCTTAATTGGAACAGATGCCAAAATTATCGATCTGGTACAGCGTATTACACCAACAGGCTATACGCAGGCCATGAGCTTTTTGACAGGGAAAAAACGCCGTAAATAAAGACGTATTCACATGAAAGATGATTTTATTGTTTTAACCGAGTATACTAAATCGAGTAATTTTTAAATTAAAAAAAGCTTCGATTTCAATGCTAAAGCATTCCGTTAAATAAAATGATAAGGAGTCCTACATGAGTGGTTCTCATAACCATGATCACAGTCATGTTGAAGTGACTGCAAAAAATGCCAAGAAATTAACCATCGCACTTGCCCTGACGTTTACCTTCTTAATTGTGGAAGTGGTGGCAGGATTTATCACGCAAAGCTTGGCCTTACTGTCCGATGCAGCGCATATGTTTACCGATGCCGCTGCTTTAGCGATTGCTTTAGCAGCCATCAAAATTGGGCAAAAACCTGCCGATGATAAACGTACTTTTGGCTATCAACGGTTTGAAATCTTGGCAGCTTTGTTTAATGCCATGATGTTGTTTGTGGTAGCCATTTACATTTTATATGAAGCCTATCAGCGTTTTAGTCAGCCACCTGAAATTCAAAGCTTGGGTATGTTGGTTGTTGCGGTTCTGGGTTTAATCATTAACCTGATTTCAATGAAGATTTTGGTGTCGAGCAGTCAAGACAGCTTAAATGTGAAAGGGGCTTATCTTGAAGTGCTCAGTGATGCCTTGGGCTCTGTGGGCGTGATCATTGGCGCACTTGTGATTTATTTCACAGGTTGGATGTGGGTAGATACCGTTATTGCGGTGTTGATTGGCTTTTGGGTCTTACCTAGAACTTGGGTGCTACTGAAACAAAGTATCAATATTTTGCTCGAAGGTGTACCAAGTGAAATTGATATCGAATCTTTACGCAATGATTTGCTGGCTTTAGAGGGTGTACAAGGTATTCACCAGCTTAAAGTTTGGGCCATTACCTCTAAGAATGTGCATTTAACAGCGCATTTGATTGCACCTGATGTAGATCAGAGAGCTTTATACCACCAAGCTGTGGAGTTATTGGGGCATGAGCATGGGATTACGCAAGTGACTTTGCAGATTGAAGAAGATGAATGCCATCCACACCAACATGAACATAGTCATTAAAAAAGACTTGACCTTAGAGTTAGTCTAGGCTTTACAATAGCGTCACTTTATTTCAGTACGACATTATGCGTTCTACCACGTGGATTAGCGTCTTAGTTGCTTTATTCATGTTCCAAAGTCTTTGGAACGTGGCGGCAGCTTTTTGCGTCCATGAAGAACAAAAAACTCAAGTCGTGACGCAACAAAATTTTCATTTTGGCCACCATCAAACCACCTTGTGTGTGTCTGATGATAAGGCACACCAGCAAAGCAGTGCCGATAGCCATACTCAAACGGCAAATGATCAGTTTGAATTGGGTGAAGACCATCAAGACCATCAAGATCATTTGCCTTCAATGGCACATTTGATTATTCCGAAAGAAATAAACTATCAAATGCCGCTCGCGTTTGAAGTTCGTGAGCGTCCGCAGTTTTTTTGGCACAATGCCTATCAAGCCCCTGATTTATTGGGGCAACATCCTCCTCCTGAACTTTCCCCGCTAATGGTGGGGTAGCCTAAAACATTTCCCACCACTTCTTCTAAAAATTAGTGGGAAAAAACATGTCGAATCAATTTAAGGCGTTTATACGCCAAGCCCTTGCTGTGGGCATAACAACAGCCGCGATGCAATGGAGTTTTGCCGAACCGATCAAGACTTTGGATGAAGCTTTAGCAAAAGTAGAGCGCTATCAAAACCAAAGCGACATTGGGCAACAGCGTCAAAGCATTTCAGAGCTGAACATCAAAAACAGTGGCCTATGGCAAAATCCTAGCTTAAATATCAATCAAGATGGTTTGGGTTCAAATACCAATCAAGAGCTCAGTATTGCCATCAGTCAGCCCTTAGATGTTTTTGGACAGCGTAAGCTTAATCAAAAACTCGCAGAAACAGCGCAGCAACAAGGACAGTTACAACAACAACTGTGGACAGCACAAAGCCAATTGGTGGTGAAATTTGCATGGTCTCAGTTGGCTTTGGCACAAGTTGAAAAATCGCTGTACGCAGCACAACTCAAAGTGAGTCAAAACAATTTAGACAGTGCCAAAAAACGTTATCAGGCGGGCAGTATTGCTTTGGTTGACTATGAACGTGCGCAAATCGAAAGTTTGGATATGCAGCGCTTATACCAACAAGCGGTACTGTCAGAACAAGTCGCACAGCGTCAACTCTCAAACCTTTGGGGCGAAACCAAAGCCGATATTCAACTCAATGCGACCTCAATGCCATGGCCAGATCAAAGCGATGCCACAGTACAGCGCTATATTGCTGAAGGTTGGTTGGAAAAGCTATATGCACTGAACATTCAACAGTCCAATTTAAACATTGAAAGTTTAAAAGTGCAGGCACGTCCCAATCCGACCTTAAATGTCGGCATGAAACGGAGCCAAGCACCGAATGAAAGTAGCGATACCACATTAGGTGTCGGCGTGGATATTCCGCTGAATATTTTTAACCGTCAGCAATACAGCATTCCGATGGCCCAGCGTCAGCAAAGCCTGTTGAATCAGCAGCAACAGCGTGAGTTAAAACAGCAGATTTTAGATATCGCCAATGCCATGCATGAGCTCAAAGGACTAAAACAGCAGTTCAGTGCGATCAGTCAACAAACCACTTTGGCAGAACAAGTGCAAGTCCGCACGCTGCAAGGTTTTAAAGCGGGAAAGCTGTCCATTACCGACATCCAACAAGCTAACTCACAACTGCAAAGCATACGCCTTGGGCAGTTGCAGTTATTACGTCAAGCTTGGCAGACTGCATTGAGCGCAGAAGCACTCAGCCTCGGTACCAGCTATGAACAGATCAGTAGTTCAGATGCTTATAGTCAAATCAGTAAAATTTCAATCGCACAAATACAAGACCTCATCCTTGGCGGAGCACAATAATATGCAACTAAAAAACCAACTTGGAAAAATATCACAGCCATTGATGATTGGGCTTTTGCTTCTAGTAACACTCCTTATTGCTATAGGAATTTGGTTTAGCTCGAAAGATAAAACCACTGATGAACATGCGCATGCAGAACATGAAGAATCTGAACATGCGGATGAACCCGAGGCAGAAAAAGGACATGCCGAGGAGGGTGAAATTCAACTGACGGCACAGCAACTGACAGAGCAAGGCATTCAAATCGCTTCAGCTCAACAAGGTGTGGTGTCTCAAGTCACCGTGCTACCCGGAAAGCTTGTGGTCAATACCGATCAGCAAGCTCATATTTCGCCAAACTTTGGTGGGCATGTGGAACAGGTGAATGTTGAGCTTGGTCAAAACGTACAAAAAGGACAAACCTTAGCGGTATTGTCTGTCCCTGAACTGATCGATCAACAGGCCAATTTGCGGATGGCACAAGCTAGTTTGGATTTGGCACGTCAAGATTATCAACGTGAACAGCAGTTATGGTCACAGGGCATTTCTGCTAAGCAAGACTACCAACGGGCAGAAAATGCTTACCGACAAGCGCAGATTACTGTGCAGTCAGTGCAAAGCCGCTTAAACGCCCTAGGGGCAACAGGTGGAGTAAATGGTCGTTTTGTCATCAAAGCCCCCATTTCAGGTGTGATTAGCCAAAAAGATATCGTGGTGGGTGAAAACGTACAATTGGCCGATCAACTTTTTGTGATTGAACAATTTAAAGAGTTATGGCTTGAATTTAATCTGCCTGCTCAGTACTCAGGTCAGTTACAAGCCAATCAGAGTCTGACATTTAAGCCGAATGCTTCTGAGCAAAAATATGAAGCCGTCATCCAAAGCTTAACTTCTCAAGCCGATGCGCAAACAGGACGTTTGGTGGTACGTGCTAAATTAAAAAGCCAAGCGGCTGAACTACGTCCAAATGTTTTGGTGAATATCTTTTTAGACAATACCAGTTCAAAAACAGCACTTCGCGTCCATAAAAGTGCTATTCAAAACATTGAAGGTCAAACTTCGGTATTTGTGGTCGACGCTGAACAAAAAGGACAAGTGTATTTGAAAGCTAAGCCCGTTCAACTTGGGCAAGCTTCAAATGACGCTCAATGGGTGGAAGTGATTTCAGGCTTAACCGAAGGTCAGCGCTATGTCAGTCAAGGCAGCTTTGTCCTTAAGTCTGAACTAGAAAAAGGCGAGGCTGATCATGCACACTAATCATGATTTACCCAAGCCTGAGGGTTTGTTTGAACGAATTATTCAGTTCTCTATTCAAAATGCAATTTGGGTCATGCTCTTTGTATGCACGTGGATCGCGGTCGGGGTTTATAGCTATCAAAAACTGCCGATCGATGCAGTGCCCGATATTACCAATACGCAAGTACAAATTAATACCCAAGCCAATGGTTTTACCGCACTGGAGGTTGAGCAGCGGATTACCTATCCAATTGAAACTGCAATGGCGGGTATTCCAGATTTACAGTTGACTCGTTCGATTTCACGTTATGGTTTGTCGCAAGTCACCATCGTATTTGAGGATGGCACAGACATCTATTGGGCACGTCAGCAGATTAATCAGAGGGTTCAAGAGGTCAAAGCGGACTTACCCAGCGATGTTTCCCCAACCATGTCACCAGTTTCGACGGGTTTAGGTGAAATTTATCAATGGGTCATTAAAGCCGAACCGAATGCCAAAAAAGCCGATGGTACCGCTTATAACGCGATGGACTTGCGGGAGATCCAAGATTGGATCGTTCGTCCACAATTGCAACGTGTTGCGGGGGTTGCCGAGGTCAACAGTATTGGTGGGTTCAATAAAACCTATGTGGTTGCTCCCGACTTAAACCGTATGCAACAGTTAAATATTTCCTTAAGCCAACTGCAAACCGCTTTACAGGAAAATAATGAAAACCGTGGTGCTGGTTATATTGAGGAAAATGGTCAGCAACTCACAGTGCGTGTTCCAGGGACACTCAATAGTATCGTAGACATTGAAAATACAACGGTTGCCAGCCCAAATGGGAACCCCATTCGTGTGGGGGATATTGCGCAGGTTTCAATTGACCATGACCTCCGAACAGGAGGCGCAACCTATAATGGAGAAGAAACTGTACTCGGCATTGCTATGATGATGATGGGGGAAAACAGCCGAACGGTGTCTAAAGCTGTAGATGCCAAAATTCAAGAGGTGCAAAGCAGTTTACCGCAAGGTGTCAAAATAGAAACCGTTTATGACCGCACCACGTTGGTAGAAAAAGCCATTAAAACAGTGCAAAAGAACTTGGTTGAAGGCGCAATCTTGGTGATTGTGATCCTGTTTTTATTCTTAGGTAATATTCGTGCGGCGTTAATTACAGCCTGTGTGATTCCACTGTCTATGCTGTTTACTTTAACGGGTATGGCACAGCAGAACATCAGTGCCAACCTGATGAGTTTGGGTGCATTGGATTTCGGTATTATTGTCGACGGTGCAGTGGTAATTGTTGAAAACTGTATTCGGCGTTTAGCCCATGCACAACAACTGCTCAAACGACCGTTGACTCAGTCGGAACGTTTTAAAGAAGTGTTTTTGGCAGCGCGCCAAGCCCGCCGTCCACTCATTTTTGGTCAGCTGATTATTTTGGTGGTGTATTTACCGATTTTTGCACTGACTGGTGTAGAAGCAAAAATGTTCCACCCAATGGCTTTGACGGTTGTACTTGCACTCGTTGCGGCCATTATTTTGTCGATCAGCTTTGTACCTGCAGCTGTCGCACTTTTTGTCAAAGGTGACATTAAAGAAATAGAAAGCCGTTGGATGCTGTGGCTAAAGGATCGTTATCAGCGGGTATTGGACTGTGCCTATCAGTATAAAGCGGTGGTTTTAACCTTTGCACTGTGCTTATTGATATTGACAGGAATACTTGCAACGCGTATCGGCAGTGAGTTTGCGCCACAGTTGAGTGAAGGTGACTTTGCTGTACAGCAACTGCGCTCTCCAAGCACAGGCTTAGAAGAATCACTTCGTATTCAGGAAAATACGGAAAAGCTACTTCTGAAGAAATTCCCTGAAATACAGGCTATTTTTGCGCGAACAGGCACGGCTGAAGTGGCGACCGATGTGATGCCGCCAAATATTTCAGATGGTTATGTCATGCTGAAACCCCGTGATACATGGCCAAATCCAAAAGAAACACTCGATGAACTGCGTAGCCGTATGCAGGCCTATTTAGCAACATTGCCCGGTAACAACAGTGAGTTTTCTCAGCCAATTGAACTGCGTTTCAATGAGTTAATATCGGGTGTGCGTAGTGATGTCGGTGTCAAAATCTTTGGCGATGACATGCAAGTATTAAATACGGAAGCTGAAAAAATCAGTAAATTGATTCAGCAAGTTTCAGGCAGTACCGCCGTTAAAGTTGAACAAACATCGGGTTTACCTTTGCTCAATGTGGAAATTGATAAAAGTTTGGCAGCGCAATATGGCCTAAGTGTCAAAACCGTACAAGACTATGTGTCAGCAAGCATTGGCGGACAAAATGTTGGTGAAATTTTACAGGGCGACCGCCGTTTTGACTTTGTGATTCGGCTCAGTGAGCAAGATCGTAGTGTCAATGGGATTGCGCAACTGCCAATACAGCTTCCAAATGGTGGCAGTATTTTACTCACCGATATTGCCACTGTAAAAATGATGGATGGCATCAATCAAGTCAGCCGTGAAAATGGCAAACGTCGTGTGATTGTCACGGCGAATGTGGAAGGGCGTGATTTGGGCTCTTTTGTCACAGAAGTACAAAGTCAGCTTAAGCAGTATCCGTTACCAAGTGGTTACTGGATTGAATATGGTGGTCAGTTTGAAAATCTGGCCTCGGCACAGGCTCGAATGCAGATTGTGATTCCACTGGCATTATTAACGATCTTTATTTTGCTGATGGCTGTTTTCCATAACATCAAAGAAAGCTTGCTGGTGTTCACGGGTGTTCCATTTGCCCTAACTGGTGGTGTGCTTTTCTTGTGGTTAAGAGACATTCCTTTGTCAATGTCGGCGGGCATTGGTTTCATTGCCTTGTCTGGGGTTGCCGTCTTAAATGGTTTGGTCATGCTGACCTTCATTAAAGAGCTAAGAGAGCAATACCGTTTACATGAAGCCGTTTGGCAGGGAGCGATTTTGCGATTAAGGCCTGTTTTAATGACCGCTTGTGTAGCGTCTTTAGGTTTTGTCCCAATGGCGCTTGCCACGGGCACAGGAGCAGAGGTTCAACGTCCACTAGCGACCGTGGTGATTGGTGGAATTATTTCTTCGACGTTATTGACCTTGGTGCTATTACCAGTGTTGTATCGTTGGATGAATGCAAAAAAAGAAACGAAAGTTTAATCCCTTAATCAGTTGAAGCATGAGGAGGCAAAATAGTCTCCTCATACTTTTTTATACTACTTGATATCAGCCTGACCGCTTTGGGGAGTTAAAAATGGCAAATCTGTTATAGTCTGTTATATTTTTTTCACAAAGAACTGTATCTGTCCTTTCGTATAGGAAACTTTAAAATAATGAATATAGATAGAGCGTTGAGGTATTGAAAATGAACTTTTTACTGAAGAAAAATAGAGCTTGGTTTGTATTCTTTATCATTACTTTATATTCGTTTCTTGGATTTTTTCTTGGATTTATCATTTGGGAATATTTTTTGAAGTAAGTACATAGTAACGCTAAAGAAAACTAAGGCAGCTAATACTTCAGAAACTAATCAGAATCTTAATTTTCTGACTACCAGACTCGACTCCTAACGAGACAAGTCTGGTTGTATAAACCTTAAAACTTCCATTGCACCGAGATAGATGCATTTAACGGGTCGTCAGGTTGAATCCACATATCGCTATAGCTTGCAACATAGTACGTTTCGTCTAAGAGATTGTGCACATTGAACTGATAACGTAGCTGATCTGTTGGCGCATAATAAGCATTTAGATTCAACAAAGTGTACTCAGGTAAGTTGAATCCGTTATCTGTACTGTGTCCACTACGTTTGCCCACATAGATTGCCGTTGCACCCAGCCCAACTTTGTCTGCATTGGCAAGGGTCCATTCATAGTTGCTACTGATAGAGCCGCTGTGCTTCGGCACATTGCTGAGTCGTGAACCTTTAGCAAGAATTTGGTCTTTTTCAACTTGGGCGTCTGTATAGCTATAATTGGCACGTATAGAGAATTGATCATTGAGTTGTGTCTCTAGATCCAACTCTAGCCCCTTACTTGAGACTTCTCCAGCGGTGATTTGATAGTTACTATCTGCTGGATCTGTGGTTAAGACATTCTCTTTATCCATTTTAAAGAGGGCTAAACTCAGCAAACTCTGTGGGGTAATCTGATATTTCCCACCAATCTCATAGTTTTTGCCTTTTTCAGGGTTAAACACATCGCCGTTTCGGTCCATGCCACTGTTGAGTGCAAAGGATTCTCCATAGTTGGCATACCATGACCAACGATCATTCAGTCGATAGTTTAAACCCAAGCGTGGACTGGTTTGTTGTAAATCCTTTTTATTGGATGTACCTGCAAGTTTATTTTGAAAGTCTTGGGTGACGTGATCAAAGCGCGCACCAAACAGCACACTCCATTGATCATTGAGGAAAATTTGATCTTGTAGATTCAGTGCAAAATAGCGTTGCTGTTCTTCGGTGTTAATGAAAAGTGGCAGCTCGGGTAAGTATTGTCCATAAATAGGAGTATAGATATCAATGCTATTTGGCACGCTACTGCTGTGGTTTCGACGCAGTTGTAATTGACGGTACTTCATCTGCCCAAGTTCGGTACTTAAAAGGACTTCATGGCGTGCCCAGCCTTGTTGGATTTTCCCAAGTAGTTCCGTTTGAAAGAGAATGTCATCACTTTTATTGTCACGGTAGCGACGCTGGCGCTCTAATGTCCGTCCATCACTTTGAATACGACGAGGTTCACTGGAAAAGCCTTTGAGCTGAGTATCTTTCACACTGAGGGCATTATTCATTTTCCAGTCATCATTAAACTGATGTGCAAGTCGAAGCTGATAGAAATGATCTTTTTGAATATGATCTCCATCATCAGGTTCCCCTGTAAATGTTTTAGGATCCATCACAAATTGTTTTTGATAACTACTTACACCACGGTCGAAGGTTCCATCTTGTCGGGTAAATTCACTGTCAAAATCTAATTGAGTTGAATCTGAAATTTTCCATGTGAGTTGAGGGGAGAAAAACCAACGCTCACTCTGCACATGATCACGAAAACTTTGATTATCTTCATGTGCGACCGCAATACGATAAGCCACAGCATCACTGATTGGGGCAGTATGTTCAAAACTAGCACGGTATTTTTCTAAACTATTGGCACGTAAATTCACTTCTGAAGAACGTTCCCATTCAGGCTTTTTAGTGTTGATATTCAGTAGACCGCCAGCTTCCCCGCGGCCATAGAGCGCAGCCATTGGGCCTTTTAAAAAGTCGAGAGATTCTATATTCACCATATCTCGTGGAGCACTGAGTCCACGGTTGACACTCAGACCATTTCTGATGATTTGTGCCCCAATATTGGGGTCTGTACTAAAACCTCTAAATGAAAAGTTATCCCAAAAGCCGCCACCATAATTGGTTTGACTATAGACCCCGCTCACTTGCGTGAGTGCATCGTCAATACGTTGCACATCTTGTTGCTGAATTAACGCTTTGGATAACACACTTCGACTAAATGGCACGTCTAAAATGTCATGTGAAAACTTAGTCATTGCGGTGCTTTGTTGAAGGTTTTCACCCTCAGTTTCGGCTTGTAATTGGATGGTCTGGAGTACTTCTGTTGAAGTTTCGGCCCAAGTGAAAGAACTCAGCAGACTTAAATATATGCTTGAGGAAAAAAGAGAGAATTTATTCATCATGAAGGAGAGTAGGTTAGATTTTGTATTGTTATGTTATAACATTTTAATGAGTTTGTAGTTAAAAAATCACTCTAAAGTTGAAAAAATGGCTTAAAAAAATGAAATAAATCAACCTAATCTTTTAGGTTCCAATCTACAATACACTGCTTCAAGTCAGCTAAAGTCCCAATACCATATGCTGTATCAAATACGACTGAAGATCTGGAACGCAGATCAACGTTATAATTTAAAAGCAAGTGGTAAACTATAAACTCAATTTCTAAATCTTCACACTCAAAGCTATCGCCAGATAATTAAAAAAAAAGCTGAGATATGTTGAATAATGTGCTTGTTCATTCTACAAAAATTGTGAATACTCATGCCGCAAAATTCAGGCTGTAAATTTATCTTTTGGGGTTAGCAACGACAGTGAAAACGTATCCATTTTCTCGTTTACAAAAAGCATTATTGGCGGTTGGTTCATTTTCATGTCTAGGGCTGAACTCGGTATGGGTACATGCGGCAGAAGAGAGTGATGTGGAGCAACTCGCAACCATTACAACCACTGCTCAGACTGAACAATTGGCTTATTATCAACCTAAAGTTAATTTGTCTGGGTTTGGCCAGCAAAACCTTGCAGCAATCCCGGCATCTATTCACACTGTTACTGCTGAACTGATCGCAGATCAACATGCGAAAACACTGAGCGATGTGGTAAAGAACGATGCGTCCGTTGGGGATGGTTATGCACCCATTGGCTACTATGCAAACTTTGTAATGCGGGGATTTAGCCTAAATGCCGGATCAAGTTATTTACTGAACGGTAATTTGCTTCGTGGTGAGCAAAATGTAGCGCTTGAAAATAAAGAGCAAGTCGAAATACTCAAAGGCATGAGCGCGATTCAAAGTGGGATGTCGACCCCAGGTGGAGTCGTGAATTATGTAAGTAAACGCCCCAAAGATGTCCAATCTTTAACTCTTGAAGCAGATAGTCATGGCGGTAGTCGTGTGGCAACAGACTTTGGTGGATGGCTTGGAGACAATCAACAGTTTGGTTATCGTGTGAATGCAGCGTATGAAGACATTCATCCCTATGTTGAACATGCTGACGGTATACGTTTGTTTGGTTCCTTGGCTTTAGACTGGAAAATTTCAGATCGTTCAAAACTTGAATTTGATCTTGAATCACAGCGTCAAAAACAGCGTTCGGTACCGGGCTATCAGCTATTGGGCGGTGAAACTATACCGACAGGAGTGGAATGGGATCGTTTGCTAGGCTATCAAAGCTGGAGTAAACCTGTCACTAATGAAAGTCTAAATACGAGTCTTAAATATAGTTATCAAATCAATGATAACTGGAGTAGCAATCTGTCGGCTTCACAAAGCCGTGTGGTCGTAGATGATTACTCAGCTTTTGCCTATACCTTTGATACTGATGGTAACTATGACATTTATGATTTCCGCAGCCCAGATGACAGTTATCTCACCCATCAATTTAAAACAGGTTTGAACGGAAAATTCAGCACTGGAGCATGGCAACATAGCCTGAGTTTAGAGTTATCACATGCTTACAAACGTCATACTCAGTATGAATCTACTTATAGTATGGTGAATGTTGGCGCTGGAAATATTTATAATGATCCTATTACTCACACACCGAATGACAGAGATTTAGGTAATCATTACAAATCATTGGATAGTCAACAAACAGCCCTCAACCTGTTGGATCAAATCGAATTTAATGATGCATGGTCAGTTTTGCTGGGCGGTAAGCTTTTACATTTAAATGAAAGTGCCTATGCTGCGGATGGCAACAGTATCCGTGACACCGACTTTAATCGCTTCTTACCACAGCTCGCGTTGATGTATCAGCCTTGGCAGAACACTCATCTGTATGTTTCGTATGCAAAAGGAATCAGCGACGGCAGTCAAGCGCCTGCATATACAGATAATGCTTATGTTACCTTAGCACCAAGACGTTCAACTCAATATGAATTAGGTCTTAAACAGCAATGGCAAGAGCTACTGATTACTGCCGCGTTGTTTGACTTAACACAAGACCATCAATATACCAACTTAGACAACTACTATGTCACCGATGGTGAACAGCATAACCTAGGTTTGGAATTGGGCTTGCAAGGTCGCGTTGCGGAAAATCTGGATATGATATCGACTTTGGCTCTGACTCGTTCACGTTTGGAAGATGTACAAGTAGATGCTTATAAAGGACATCAAACTCAAAATGTACCGACGGTTCGTTTTGCCAATCATGTGTCTTATCAAATGCCTCAAGTAGAAGGTTTACGTTTACTCGCAGGTATGCAATATAGCAGCAGTAAATACGCCAACAAAACGGGGACCGTTAAAGTTTCAGGCTATACCGTATTCGATGCGGGTGCAGCTTATGACTTCCGTGCTTATGGTTATAACAATATGCTTCGCCTGAATGTGGACAACCTGTTCAATAAAAAATACTGGCGAGATGCAGGAAGCTTCTTCGGGGATGACTATTTATTTCTGGGTACACCGCGTACAGCACAATTTTCATGGACTGTGAACTTCTAAACAGAAATCGCTAGGTTTTAGGTTTTCTAAATTCTCCAATGTTGGGTCGTCGGAAAACCTATTACTAGTGTGATTGATGTTAGATGTGGACTTATTCATTGACATAATGATGACGGTTGAATAAGTCTACAGAAATAGGTTTGTATAGAAAACTTTTACTGGACTATGATCAAAGCGAATTCTTAAGTTTGTGAATCAATATCCCAAAGCACTCTTTGAGGGTTTGATCTCAAGCGTTTTTTACACCTTGAGTTATCGTGATAGAGAGACATTTTATGTTTGATAAGAATAAACGCGCAATCGTGGTTGGTACTTCAAGAGGGATTGGTCTAGGTCTAGTTAGAGAGTTGCTCAAGCAGCACTGGCAGGTTATCGCGACCATCCGAGACATAGAGCAAGTCTCTACAGGCTTAAATCAACTGCTTTCTGAGTATCCCGACCGACTTGAATTATCCGAATTAGATTTAAATCATGTACAAACAGTTGACCATTTACTCAGTAAATATCATGAAAAATCCATCGACCTACTGTTGGTTTCTGCGGGCATTCTTGGGCCAGAACATCAACGCGTTGAGCAGTGCACGCCCAATGAGATTGCCAATCTGTTTTTGGTAAATAGTATTGCACCCGTGACGATTGCGAGAAAACTTCTTCCTTTGATGAAAGAAAAGAGTGTCATTGCATTTATGAGTTCTCGCATGGGAAGCGTTGCTTTAAACGATGATGGAAGTATGGAGCTGTATCGCGCAAGCAAGGCTGCTCTCAACAGTATCACACGTGGCTTTGCAATAAATGAGGCAATTCCTGCCCAAATAGGCGTGCTGAACTTACATCCAGGATGGGTGCAAACTGAAATGGGCGGAAGCCATGCACCCGTCAGCGTAAAAGAAAGCACAACGGGCATTGTACGTGTGGTTGAGGATTTTATTGGCAAGAATGAACAACAGTTTGTCGACTTTCAAGCTCATGAAATAGCGTGGTGATAACCACAGCCTAAATAATGCAATACAGTTCCTCACTCTTTGAGGGACTTCATATTGCTTTCATCCTAAATAAAATAACAATATGCTAAAAAGTGCGATAACCATTTAAAAATAGTCGTACCGTATTTTGAATATTTTCTTGTAACTGTTCTGTATTGGGTAAATAGGACTCATCTCAAAACTATGAACCGTACCGGGTTTGTCGGAGACTTTTTTATTTAAGTTAGGCCACCTGACCTAACGGGTTAATCTTATCATAGTACATTGCTTCAAACTCAAAAGGCGATACATAACCCAGTGCACTGTGTACACGCTTTTTATTGAACCAATATACCCAG